>JBJMQJ010000027.1:0-4804 GCA_045802765.1 Myxococcales bacterium | reverse complement strand
GCGCGCTACCTCCGCGCCTTGGACGAGTTCGCTCATCAGGTCTTGCGCGGCCTGCCCGCCGGCGCATCGCCGGAACGCCGCGTAGGCCGGCTGAACGCCGTGCTCTACCACGAGCTGGGCTTCGCGGGCAACCAGGGCGACTACTACGATCCGCGCAACAGCTTCCTGAACGAGGTGATCGACCGGCGCAGCGGCATCCCCATCACCCTCTCGCTCGTGTACCTGGAGGTGGGACGGCGCTGCGGCTTGCGGGTGGACGGCGTCTCCTTCCCCGGACACTTCCTCTGCAAGGTGTCGCTCGACGATGGCGAGCTGATCGTCGACGCCTTCAACCGCGGGCAGCTGCTCGGGCTCGCCGAGCTCAAGCGGCGATTCGCCTCGGCCGCGGGCGACGCGGCGCGCTTCGATCCACGCCTGCTGCGCGCCGCCCGGCCGAAGGAGATCCTCGCGCGGATGCTGCAGAACCTACGCTCCGTCTACGTCGACCGCGACGACCTGCCGCGCGCGCTCTCCGCGGTCGACCGCCAGCTCCTGCTGCAGCCGGACGACGTCCGCCTGCTGCGCGACCGCGCCCGCCTGTGCGAGCAGCTGGGCGGCGCCGAGGCGGCCGCCGCCGACCTGGAGACGGTGCTCCGGCTCGATCCGGCGTCCGCGGATGCAGCCGCGCTTCGCGCCCGCGTCGAGCGGCTCCGCGGCGCCGGCAAGCTGATGAATTGAATCGAGCACCCGCGGCGCCGCCGCTGACGAGGCGCTCGAAGCCGGGCCAACGCTACTGGATCATCTCCCAGTCGACCGATCCGGTGAGGGTCGATCCGCCGATCAGCTCGGCGCGCCACGCCACCCGGTTGGCGCCGGGGAAGAGGAACTGGTTGATGTCCGGGCAGACGATCGCCGGGCGATTCTGCGCATTGGGCGGCGCAAAGGCGCATTGCCCCAGGTACTGCGCGGGCAGGGGAACTCCGTTCACGCTTCCCTGTACCGCGACGATCTGGCTGCCGGCGCCCATGAACAAGGCGGGATCGACGTGCTGGAGACGGACGAAGCTGCTCGATGAAGGCGAGACCGCCAGCTCGGGGCCGGCCACCACCGCCGAGTCGATCTGCAAGCGGATCGTGTACCAGTTGCCGGTCGCGGAGGACCCGGCGACGAACACGGTACTTTGCGGAAAGCTGGCCAGGTCCGGGGCGGTCGCGAGCAGCGCGTCCGAGGAGAGCGCCGCGCCGGAGAAGTCCGAGAACTCGATCTCCAGCGTCGCGACGCTCGCGCCGTTTGCAAGCGGCTGGTTGGCGATGCTCGTGAGGCGGAGGAAGTCCTGATAATAGGGATCCAAAGGCGCGTGCACGAGGGCTCGGTACATCCAGCCCGGCGAGGTGGAATCGCTGGCGAAGGTGAACGGCCCCACCGTGAGGCTCGCGCTGCCTTGCGAAGGGCTTTGCGGGTAGCTGCCATCGATCGGGCCCGGGTCCTGGTCCGGTGCGGTGGTTTCGTACCCGTACGTGCCTTCGCCCGACTGTCCGACGAACGCTTGTCCGCCCAGGACGTTGGCGGGATCATCGACCCAAGTCACATGAGCGGTCAGCTTGACCGTCAGTACCCGGGCGGCGGCCGGGTGGGAGGCGAGAACGACGGAGAGCACACCGGAGAGCAAACCGAGCTTGGTCCTCATGGCCAACCCCTCTCGAGCTGCACGCGCTGCAGGTATCGAAACGGTAGACCGGACCGATAATGCGATCAAACGCGCCAGCGATGCCGGGTGCGTTGTCGGTAATTGATCAGTATTTGCAAGGGTCTGGTTTGGAGACCGCTTTCCCACGGCGCCGCTGATGCAACCACCAGCTAGGGCGCGTTCTCGTCGACCGCGGCGTAGAGCCTGAGCCGTTCCACCGGCTCCCCGCCGACGAGGTGCTTCTCGACGATCTCGTCCACGTCCTGCAGCGTGACGCGGCCGTACCAGACGGCGTCGGGATAGACGACGACCGAGCAGCCCCGCTCGCAGTTGTCCAGGCAGCCGGCCTTGTTGGCGCGGATCTCGCCGGACAGCCCGCGCTCCTTCAACGCCGCCTTGAAGGCCTGGTGGAGGGCTTCGCTCCCTTTCTGCGCGCAGGAACCGCGCGGATGGCCGGGGCCGCGGTCGTTGAGGCAGACGAACAGGTGCTTGCGGAAAGGCGGCGGCATGTCAGTCCTGCTCCAGGGCGTTGCGGAAGGCGGCGGCGGGATCCGCAGCGGACCCGATCGCCTCGTCGAGGAGGGCATCGGCGCGTCCCCGCACGGCCGCCGCTGGATCGAGCGCGAGGATCAGCAGGCGGCGCGGGACCGCCGTGAACAGCGCCTCACCGGGTTGCGCCAATGCCACCAGCGCGGCGCGGGCCGCGGCGGCGCGCTGCACCTCGTCGGCGGTGTCGCACGCGACGCAGGCGGCCATGTGCGTCGCGCGCGCGGCGCCGCACAACCGGTCGAGCTGCTCGCCAGGAAGGAGCCGCGCATGCAGCAGCACCGCATCCGCGCCCGCCGCGCGCGACTGGTAGATCTGGAACTCCTCCAAGAGGAGGTCGCAGCGCAATACCGGCACGGAGACGGCTTGCGCCGCCCGCGCCAACAGGGGCACCTCCGCGGTGGGATCGTCCACCGAGATCGCGATCGCGGCGACCTCCGCCTCGTCGAGAGCGTGCGCCGCCTCGACCAGCGCCGCGCGCGAGGCGGCGAGGACCGGGACATGCTCCACCGACTGCCGCTGCCGGTCGATGGCCTGGGCGAAGTTGCGGATGCTGGGCGCGATGCCCCGCGCGTCGGTGCGAGCTGCCGCGAGGTTCTGCTCGCGCCGCGTCCGGACCGCTGCTTCGTCTACGCGCACGCCCCTGAGGATCGCCGGGCACGCGACGTTCCGCAATGGCAAAGACAGGTCGGGGTCGAGGTCGAGGGAGAAGTCGAGGGAGAAGTTACAACAGGCGCAACAGGCGCGTGCGGATCCCGTCGCGGGTGCGGCCGTCGGGGGCGCATCGCAGCGCGCGCTCGAGCGCCTCGACCGCTTTGCGCCGGAAACCTTTCTCGAGATACAGCTCGGCCAGGCTGCAGAGCGCCGCGAAATGCGTGGGGCGCAGCTCGACGGCCTTCTCGTACTCGCTCATCGCGCGGAACCCCTCGCCCGTCTCGCGCAGCGCGCGGCCGAGGGCGAAGTGGTTGCGTGCCGAAAAGGGGTCCGATTTCGCCGCGAGCTCGAGCGCGCCGCGCGCCTTCTCCGGCCGGCCGTGGGAAAGGTGCTCGACGCCTTCCTTGTAGCTGCGCTCGGCGGCTTCCTTCTGCTCGGCCGAGACGCCGTGCGGGGTCTCCAGGCGCGCGTGCACGCGGCGCAGGACGTCGGCGAGGTGGAACGGCTTCTCCAGGTAGTCGTCGGCGCCGAATGCCTCGCGCGCGTCCTGCGCGAATCGCCAGCCCCGGTAGACCGCGCTCATCATCAGCACGGGCACGTCGCGCAGTCGCGCGTCCCCCTTGATCCGGCTGCACAGCTCGAATCCGTGCACGTGCGGGAGCATGGCGTCGAGCACCACCAGATCGGGCGGCTCGCCCTTCAGCTTCTGCTCCGCCTCGCGACCGTCGCGTGCGGTCTCCACCGTGTAACCTTCGGCGCGCAGCGACTTCTCGAGCATCCGCAGGATCTCGGGCTCGTCGTCGACCACCAGGATCCGCGCGGGCCCGACCCGCACCGTTTCCTGGTGCACGATCTCCTCGTCCGCGACCGGCTCCGCGTCGGCCACTTCGAGCGCCAGCTCGTCGAGCTCCATGGTCGGGATCTCCACTTCGTCGGTCCGCACCCCGACGTCGCCGGGACGGATGGCGGCGATCGCCGGGGGAGCTTCCCGCGACAGTCCCTCGCCGTGCCAGGCGTCCTCGCCGCGTTCGCGCGCCTCGTAGGCGGCGGCGATCGCCTTCTCCAGCGTGGCGGGCAACGCCGCGTAGGGCGACACCAGCATGCCGGTGATGAACTGCAGCTCGGCCAGCGTGTCCGGGGTGTAGGAAGTGAAGTCCACGGCGACATGGAGCCGCTTTCCTTCCGTCGACAGCGGAAGGAGAAGGTCCGCTTCGGCGACGGGCCGGGGGATCAACTCGAGCGCGCTGAGAGGGATCGCGGTGCGCGAGAGGTCCACCGCGGGAAGACCCGCATGCTCGGCGAGCACCGAGAGGAGCTCCGGCTCGTTCAACGCGCCGCTCTCCAGCACGCGCTCGAGGAAGGGAGAGGGCCCGGGCGCCGCCGCCAGGGTGGTCCGCATCCACCGGTCCTCGACATATCCCTTCGAGACCAGCAGCCGACCGATCTGCTCCGCTGCCGACAACGCTTCCCCCGCGAGTCGAAATCCGCGCAGCGAGCACGCTAGCACGGGCGCGGACGATCTTCGGTGAGACCGGTCACGCGACGAAGAGAAAGTCGCGTCCTTCCTGGAAGCCGCGCGGCGCGAGCTCTGCGCGGATGTCCTCCCGCGCCCCCGCCGCCCCTACTGCGCAGAGGATCAGCGCGCCGTCGGGCGTACCCAGCCGCGCGGGAGCGACGACGGGTGCGCCTCGCGCCACGCGCTTGCGCGGATCCACGTCCCAGAACCTTCGCGGCCGCATTCCGCGCGCCTCGAGGGCGCGCGCGAGCCGCTTGCCCGTGGGGCCCGCGCCCCAGACGTCGAAGGGGCGTTCACGCAGCGGGCCGCGCGCGAGGTGCTCGGCGCGCAGCTCGATCATGCGCTCTGGCCGGTACGCGTCGCCCCGGCGCGTCAGCCGGCCCGGCGAATCGCGCCAATGGAGCAGGACCCGCGGCACCTTC
>JBJMQJ010000278.1:0-12035 GCA_045802765.1 Myxococcales bacterium | reverse complement strand
TGGCGCTGGCCCGCGGGGTCTCTCGCGTCCGTTCGATCCGCGACCTGGGGCGTCTCCTGGGCGCCTGAGCGCTCCTCGGGCACGGAACCAGTCCAGACAGTTGGCAGCGGGTCTGGAATGAGGCCGACGGATGCCCCCGTTACCCGCTTCGCCGATCTCGAACCCCCGGGCGTGTAGCAGCGCCGCTCCCGGCGGCGATTCTGCTGTCACTGGAACGCCAGTGATCACGCGCCTGATGGCACCAATTTCGGCGGTTTCCCGGGTTGATCGGCTGCCAGGTCGCACGCTCCCGACATCCCACCCGACTTTCTTCGTCAAGATCGCTTAACGCCGTTGACACATGCGTTCAGCGTCCCGCACTATGCCTCGCAATCGCCCGGGGGGGCCACGTGGCATTCGTGGTACGCGAAGCGGATTCTGCACTTGGAGATGTGTCTCATGAGAGGCGGCGCGAGGACGCGGCGCCCGCCGTCGGTGCCGAGGACTCGCCGCGCGGGACGGTCGGGCCAGTTCAGCCGCCCGCGAACGCAGCGCTGCGCAACGGCCATGGTCTGGTCGCGGCGTGTCGCAAGCTGACCGCGCTCGCCGGGACGAGCAATCTCCTGGAAACGATGCCGGCAGTCGCGATGAACGTGTGTGCCGCGCGCGGGGCCCAGCTCCTCGAGGTTTCCCCTGAGGGTGCGACCAAGGTCGTCTCGGCGCACGGCCTCAGGTTCGAGACCGAGCCCGAGCGGATCAGGCTGCACGCGCGCTCCACGGCCGAAGGCCTTTCCACGATCGACGGGCACCTGCAGGCCCTCGATGAACACGCGGCCGGAGGCGGGGGCGACCCGATCGCCGTCGTTTCGGTTCCGGCTGCGGCAGGCAGGCGCCTGCTTCTCGCCCTCGAAAGGGAGGCGGGCACCACCTTCCAGCCCCACGAGGTCCGGGAACTGGCGATCTTCGCCTTCCTCGCCTCCAGCGTGCTGGCGCGCGCGCACTCCGATGCGGAGGTTCGCGCCTCCCACGCCATCCAGACGGCCCTGCTGAGCGCGGTCAACGACTCCGTCATGTCGCTCGATGCGAACGGGATCGTTCGCGCATTGAGCGGTCCCGCGGCGGCGCTCATCGGACGGGGCAGGAACGAGCTGATCGGCAAGGCGCTGCGCGAGATCCCGGGCCTGACGCCGCTTTCTCTGGCGGTGGCCGCCGGCGATCGCGGCCCGGAAACGGTCAGGCTTCCCGCCGGCGAAGTGAAGCTGCACGTCCGCCGGTGCGAGGCCGGCGTGGCGGTGACGCTCTTCGCCGTACGTGGGAGCGCCCCCCGCATTGGCGAGGCGCATTTCGGCATCGGCGACCTGCTGGGAGATTCGCCGCTCATCGTGCGCGCGCGGGAGACGGCGCAGAGGGTGGCCGACTCGCACCTGCCGATCCTCATCACCGGCGAGACCGGGACGGGCAAGGAGATCCTGGCCCAGTCGATCCACAACGCGTCCGCCCGCTCGGGTGAACCGTTCATCGGCGTCAACGTCTCCGCGATCCCGCGCGAGCTCCTCGAGAGCGAGCTGTTCGGGTACGACGCGGGCGCGTTCACGGGCGCTTCGTCGCAAGGACGTCAGGGCAAGTTCGAGCTGGCGCGCAACGGCACCCTGCTGCTCGACGAGATCGGCGACATGCCCCTCGAGATGCAGGCCAAGCTCCTGCGCGTGCTGCAAGAGCGGGTCGTACACCGCCTGGGCGGGTCGCGCGGGAAGGCGTTCTCGGCGCGCCTCATCGCCAGCACCAACCGCGATCTGGAGAGCGAGGTCGCGAACGGCCGCTTCCGCCTCGACCTGCTGCACCGCCTTCGCGTCGTCCACGTCGAGCTGCCCCCGCTGCGCGAGCGAGGCAACGACGTCCGCCTTCTGGTGTCGCACCGGT
The DNA here is from genome assembly GCA_045802765.1 of Myxococcales bacterium. GTDB lineage: Bacteria > Myxococcota > Myxococcia > Myxococcales > 40CM-4-68-19 > VBKO01. The sequence goes on along the minus strand of JBJMQJ010000278.1, from coordinate 10,136 downwards.
TGCGCGTCCTCGCGCAGAGGACGGAGCGTGCCGTCATCCGGCTGACCGGGGACGTCATGTCCGCTCTCGAGACGTACGAGTGGCCCGGGAACGTCCGCGAGCTGGTGAACGCGCTCGATTCGGCGGTCAGCCTCCTTGCTCCGGGCAAGGACATCATCGACGTCGTCCCGCAGTGCATCGAACGCCACCTGCGCCAGGCTGGCGCTTCCGCGGGCATGGCGAACCCGATGACGCTGGAAGCCGCCGAGCGCGAGGCGTGCGTCCGCGCCCTGCACAAGACGGGCGGGAACGTGGCGCGCGCCGCGCGCATCCTCGGCGTGGTGAAGGCGACTCTGTACGCCAAGATTCGCCGGTACGGGATCCCGCACCTGAGCACCGACCCGGGCGTTTCGCAGAGCACCGAGCCCGGTCTCCCGCGGCAGCGCGCGCTGGCCGATCGGGATCGCTGACCCGATCGTCGTCTCCACGGCATCCCGCTGCGCTCGCGCGAGCGCGGCGCGTCGCGCGCGTCTTCTTCCCCAACAGGAACGAGCGGTCACTTTCGCAGGGGCGCACGCCGCGCTCTGGAGCGACCGCCGCTTCGGCACCGCGCGAACGGCCTGAGACGATCGTCGTGGCAACAATCAAACCACCCAGGTAAAGATCGACATCCAGGCGCTCCTGTCGACGAACAGCGGTCGTTTGCCTCTGGGGTCGCCATCCGGGCGCCCCTCCGCGCGCCAAGCGCGGTCTAATTCCTGAACTCGTCGTTAACCAAAATCGTCAATGGTTTTGCGCAAATCGAAGTGGCATTCACAATGCATCTGCGCACCCCGTCTTGAAGAAGCTCGCGAGGCTTCCTCAAAAGGGGGACCAGATGGATCGTACGGAACGTCTTCGCGGCGCGCAGCCGCGCCCGGCAGCTCATCGGTTCGACAACAAGCGATGGACGCTGGTGGGGCCGCTCATCGCGGCTTTGCTCTGCGCAAGCGGCGCACAAGCGCAGCTGATTCCTTCTCCGCCCGCGCAGTTCGACACGCTGGGCTTCATCCAGTCGGCGGCCATCGATCGGACGCTGTGCCCGAGCGTCAGCGACCCGCTGCTCTGGGGCGGCACGATGATGATCAACGGCATCAAGATGATCGTGCCCTGCAACACGATCCTCCAGATGCCCGCCAACACCATCACCTGGGCGCAGCTCTTCCCCGAGACCGACGCGAACGGCAACGTCGTCGGGTCGTTCGCCACGCCGCAAGGCAGCTCGACGGTGGGGTTGAACGGGCAGGCCACCGCTCAGGCGGTGGGCCAGACCGGCCTCGCGCTGTCCGACGGCACGGGCACGACGCAGAGTCCCTTCCCCTCGTTCGAGGTCCGAGCCATCGGCAACGTGGTGAAGGACGCCTCGGGCAAGGACCAGTACATCATCGGGCTGATCTCCCCCGTCGCCCAGCAGGGTCTCAACGTCGGGTCGGGGAAGATCAACTGCATCGATTACGCAAACGGCTACCTCTATGTCGGTGGAGACCCCTCGCAGGGCTGCACCTTGGCCAGCGGCGCTCCCAACGGCTCCCGCATCCAGGTCAACGACCCCATCGGGCGCTGGGGAAAGACGCACAGCCCCGATCCGCGGTTCAGTGGCGACACCAACAACACGACCATCGGCGCGGCAACCGGGTACCCGATGTGCGTCCCGCGGGTGGCTCCCACGACCGCGCCGGACGGCGGAGATCCGTTCTGCCCCAAGGGCAATCGCCCGCTGAACGGCGACGCCCGTTTCCCCACCGACCCGTTCCTCCCCAACAACGCGCCGCTGAAGGCCTTCGACATGCCGCCCCCTCCGGGACAGCCCGGCGCCGATCCGTCGGGCTTCCCCGACGCGCGCCAGCAGCTCCCCTTCATGGTGGGTGACTGGGTCGATTACTCCGGGACGCTCGCCAAGGACGCGCTCGGGAACCAGTACATCTCCGCGCACACCATCAACGCCGCGCTCGGCGTGTTCACCGCTCCCGGCGTGCTGCCCGCGTACGTCACCGTCGAGGGTGTCCTCCTGGGGACCGCCGGCAATCCGGTCAACGGCATCGTCCAGGAAGCGACCACCCGCATCTTCGTCGTCGGGTTCACCACCGATCCGAGCCGCCTCGTCGACATCAATGCGGTCGACGTCAATCCGTGCACGGGCGTGGAGACCCTCCGGCTGCTCGGCACCGTCGATCCGCTGACGCAGCCTGTCCGGGGCCGGTTCCGCTTCCACGTGCTGGGCGGCGCGTTCATGCCGCCGACTCGCGACATGATCATCCAGACCCACACCGGGCAGACCGACGCCACCGTCCCCTTCGATCCACTCGATCCGACCATGCCGCCGCCGATGATTGGCTTCGCCAACGGCCTTGGCTCCGGGCAGTACCGGTTGCCCGACTTCGACTTCATCTTCGCGGAGAACCAGAAGTTCGGCGAGCCGATCATCCCGAACAACTTCCAGGACATGCCCTTCCTCGCGCAGGGGTCGGGACCGCTGGGTGGCTCCGGACCCGTCGTGGGCCAGCTGGCGCCGTGGCCGGGAAGCCCTGTCCCTCCCGCAGTGACCTGCGTGAACGTCGGCGGAGTCGTCGGCGCCGCACCGCTGGTGAACGCCGGTCCCGACTTCGCCGTCGGTCCCGGGTTGCCCGAGTCGCTCTTCGCCACCATCACGCAGGACCCGACCGGGGGCCCGGCCACGATCACCTGGGCGCAGACGGCCGGTCCTGACGTAGGCCTGACGCCCCTCACCGGCTCGCTGACGCCGAGCTTCACTTCGCCGGCCGCGGGCAATACGCTCACCTTCAAGCTCACCGTGTCCGACTTCTTCGGCACCACCACGGGCTTCGTGAACGTCCGGGTGGTCAATCCGACAGACAGCATCACGGCGACGGCGGCCTGGCGCGCTCCGGTCGGCGGCATCCACAAGGTCGGCGTCAAGGGCGGGATCCTGAGCGTCACCGCGGTGGATACGGTCACCGACCCGACGCTCAGCCTGTTCGTCGTCGGGTTCGGACCGATGCAAGTCGACCCGATCCTCGGCCTGCCGAACTATCGGCTCAAGCTCACCGGAGTCACTGCTCCCGCCACCGTCACCGTCCGTTCGAGCGGCGGCAGCGAGTCGACGACCGACGTGAGAATCCGCTGACCGGCGCCTCGGGCCTCGTGCCCGAGTCCCGGGACACCCGTGGTGCTCGGGGCCCTCGAGGCCCCGCACCACGGAAGCCCGGGGCGGACCGCGACCCGACCACGAACCTGAAACCCATTCGAACCAGGGAACAACGATGAACTCCAACCAGACCAGGTCATTCGAGAGACGACCGTTCGATGGCTCGCGAGGGACGGTGACGGCGAAGGTCCTCTGCGCCCTCCCCGTCGCGCTGCTCCTGAGCGCGGGCGCTGCACGGGCCGCGAACCGCCCCGGGAACCTCTCCGCTCCGCCTTCGCTCAAGACCCAGCCGGTGCCCGAGCCGGCGGCCCTGATGAACTTCGTCAAGGACCGGAAGGCGGCCATCAACCTCGGCAAAGCGCTGTTCTGGGACATGCAGGTGGGCAGCGACAACGTGCAGGCTTGCGCGACCTGCCACTTCCACTCCGGCGCCGACCACCGCACCAAGAACAACGTGAACCCCGGGCAAGCCGGAGGCGACAACAGCTTCCAGTTGGTCCCAGGCCCCAACGCCACGGTCACCGCGGCGAACTTCCCCTTCCACAAGGTCAGCAATCCGGATGACCGCCACTCGGTCGTGAGCGACGTGAACGACGTGATGGGGTCGCAGGGCGTCTTCTTCGGGCAGTTCCTGGGCCTCGACAAGGAGAAGGGCAACACGGTGGAGGTCGCCAAGTCGCTGCCCGATCCGGTCTTCCATGTCGGCTCGAACAACACCCGCCGCGTCACCGGCCGCAACGCGCCCAGCGTGATCAACGCCGCCTTCAACTACAACAACTTCTGGGACGGCCGCGCCAACTTCATCTTCAACGGCGTCAACCCGTTCGGCGACGCCGACGTCAACGCGCGCATCTTCTCGAACGACGGATTCGGCAAGCTCAACCCGGTCCAGATCCACCTGGAGAACTCCAGCCTGGCGTCGCAGGCCGTGGGCCCCCCGGGCAACGACGTCGAGATGTCGCTCTCTGGCCGCACCTTCGCGGACATCGGCCGCAAGCTGCTCACTGTGCGCCCGCTGGGGCGGCAGCTCATCCACCCGTCCGACGGCGTTCTCGGATCTGGCGTGCGCCGGAACAAGCGCTGGACCCGCCCGGGCCTCGACATGACCTACACGGACATGATCAAGGCCGCCTTCCGCAACCAGTACTGGAACGTGACCGACTGGGTGGTGTCGTACGACAGCACGGGCCCGCACGCCGTCTCCAGGAAGGGGAAGCTGGCGTCGAATTCGTACAAGCAGATGGAGGCCAACTTCTCGCTCTTCTTCGGCCTCGCCGTGCAGATGTACGAGTCCACGCTCATCTCCGACGACGCTCCCTACGACCGGTTCCAGGAGGGCGACTCGAGGGCGATGAGCGTCTCGGCGCAGGAGGGATTGAACCTCTTCATGACGCCCGCGGATGAGGGATTCGCCGGCGGGAGCTGCTTCAACTGCCACATGGGGCCAGAGTTCAGCAAGGCCACCGTGAGCAACGTGGGGCGGGTCACCTTCTTCGGCGATCTGCCGGAGCAGATCATCGAGCGCATGGACATGCATGACGGCCACGGCGCCACGTACGATTCCGGCTTCTACAACATCGGCGTGCGGGCGACCGAGGAGGACAAGGGACGCGGCGGAAGCGATCCGTTCGGCTTCCCGCTCTCGTTCACCGCGCGGGCGCTGCTCATCCAGAACGGCACGAATCTCCCGTTCGCGAACCCGCCGAACTTCTGCGGCGACGGCGTCACCAAGCCGTGCCGGATCGACCGCATCGCTGTGGACGGGACCTTCAAGACGCCCACGTTGCGCAACATCGAGCTCACCGGTCCGTACTTCCACAACGGCGGACAAGCCACGCTCATGCAGGTCGTCGACTTCTACACGCGCGGCGGCGACTTCCACGAGCACAACATGGCGAACCTCGACACGGACATCGACCGGCTCGACGGCATGAACGAGTACGCGAAGAACCGCCTGGTCGACTTCCTCGTGGCACTGACGGACGACCGCGTGCGCTGGGAGAAGGCGCCCTTCGATCATCCGGAGCTGTACGTGCCGAACGGCTCGCCCGGAGACAGCAGCGCGGTGAGTTGCGCCGCGGGGAAGACTTGCAGCGACTTCATCCGGGTGCCACCGGTCGGGACGAATGGACGGTCGGCTGAGGGATTGCCGGCGCTCGAAACGTTCCTCCGCCTCGATCCCCACGCTCACTAAAAACCACGCGCCGCGACTAGACGCCATCAAACCAATTCGTTCGAAGGGGGGATTTCCGTGAATCGAATCAAGCAACTGTTCGCGCTCGGCGCCACCGTCGCGGTGCTCGCGAACCAGGCCTGCAACTCGTCGGCAGGATCGGCGGGGCGGTCGCGCACGTCGGAGGCGGGACGAGAGGTGACGACGGCGGGAACGGTGGCGGGGTTGTCGCTGCGGGTCGATCTGTTCCCGTATGCGCTTCCTGGCGAGACGTTCCCGGTCGAGGTCTCGTTCCGCAATTCGTCGGGACAGCTGATGAACGTCGCCGACAACATTTCCATCAGCCTGACCACCAATCCGACCGGGGCAACCATGCTCGGGTCGACGCTGAAAGCGCCGACGAACGGCATCGCGCGGTTCGACCTCTCCATCGCGAAGGTGGGGCAAGGCTACGGGCTCACGGCTTCGTCGACACAGGCGGGGACAGCCACCTCCGCGCTCTTCAACGTCGCCTACTCGCAGGACGTGGACACGGCGGCGAACCCCGCCGGCTACACGCTGGACAGCGCTCCCTCGATCAGCCCGAAGGTGCCGATGTTCAGCGCGCTCGCGCCCGGAGAGGTGCAGTACTACAAATTCCGCGCGAGCGTCGGGCAGCAGGTGTCGGTCCTCGCCTACGCCAACCGCGTGGACATCAACAACTGGGACACCGCGATGCGGGTCCGCCTTCTCGCTCCGGACGGGACGACCGAGGTGGCTCGCGCCGCCGCCGTCACGCCCGACACGCTCGGCGTCGACCAGGGCATTTCGTTGCTGCGCATCCCGCAGGACGGCAGCTACTACATCGCTTGCGAGGTGGACAACGCCGGGTTCCAGGCCGGCGCGTACGCGATGGTCATGACCCTGGCCGCAAACCCCGGGCTGAGCCTGCAGATGGAGAGCGAGCCCTGGGGCACGACGGGTCAGAACGACACCATCGCCACGGCGCAGAAGCTCACCCCGGGCAACCTGTACGGCCACTACGAGAGCAACGCCGCTGGAGCACCCACCTCCGACTTCTACGCGATCACCCTCTCCGGTTCGGTGCGCGTCCGCGTCGATCTGACGGCGGCGCGAAGCGGCGGCTCGTACGGCGATCGCCCCTGGGTCGGCCGGCTCGAGCTGCAGGACGCGACTGGCGCCGTGCTGTGGGGCAACGACCGCTCGTACGGCCTGGATCCGGCGATCGATTACGTCATCACCAAGGCCGGCACCTATTACGTGCGCGTCACCGCCTCGGATTCCCCGACCAGCGGCGGGAGCGGCCCGTACTTCCTGAATTACCAATCGACGCCGTATTTCCCGACGGCGGAGACGACCACCAACACCACCGCCTCCGGAGCGACGTCGATCAAGTACGCGTCCGACGTCAGCGGCTCGTTCAGCGCGGCCGGGAGCCACTACTTCGCCTTCGGCGGCACCGCAGGCGACGTCGTCCGTCTCATCGTCCAGGACCGGACCATGCTGCAGGGGGCAACGCTCTCGATGACGCCCACCGCGGCGACGCCCGCCTCGGCGACGACCACGGCGGGCACCGCGCTCGCGGTGGCTGCGACGGCCGACGCCACCTTCCTCCGCGATGACGGCGTCACCGAGCTGGGCGTCGGCTACTCCTTCGCCGATGCGTCGAAGAGCCGGCTCAACTACCGACAGACGATCCTGCAGACGACCGGGACGTACTTCGTGCGCGTGAACAGCACCACCGCCGGCAAGTTCGGCCTGCGCCTGGAGCGGCTCGTCGGCTCTGCTCGTGAGACCGAGCCGAACGACGCCATCGCGGCGGCGAACTTGATCCCCACCGCCGGCTGGATCTCCGGCGCCATCGGCGCGGCGGGCGACCAGGATCATTTCAAGGTCCACGCCGAGGCCGGCCAGCTCATGACCGTGTCGGTCCTGGGAGCGGCGGGCGCGGGCCTGGGAATGCCGCTGGCGGATTGGGGCTCGGCCCTCGTGCCGAGCGTCGAGGTTCGCGATTCCCTGGGCAACCTGGTCTCGGCGACGTCCGCGGACCGCGGGGGCGGGTTCAACTTCGCCGAGACGATCCAGCATCCGCTGGTCGCGCAGATCGGCAACGTTCCTCCCACGGTGCAGACGTCGTTCCGTGCCCCGGCGGCAGGCGACTACGACGTCGCCGTGTTCGATGCCGACGGCCAGGGCGGCCCCGACTACTTCTACGCGCTGCACGTGTGGAAGAACCAATGAGAATCGCGTCGCAGCGATCGCGGGTTGCCCTGCTCGCCACGCTCGCCCTGGCGCTCTTCGCCATCCCGCGCCGGGGCGACGCGGCCGCCCCGGCCAAGAAGCCCGTCGCCGGCCGGAAGGTATCGCTCGTCCCGCTCTTCGATACCAACAAGAGGTTCAAGCCCAAGACGACGTTCAAGCTCCAGTTCCGCGCGAAGGAAAAGGGTTCGGGTGCTCCGGTCGCCCTGGACGACATCTCGTTCTCGCTGCGCCATGGTCCAGGCGACTCGGGCACCCAGCTGCCGGCCCGTGAGCTGAAGCAGGGAATCTTCGAGGTGCCCTTCACGCCGCCGGGGCCCGGCCAGTACGCCGTCGCGGTCTCGATCCGCGGCGCGGCGGCCTCGATTCCGCCCGTTCGCCTCGGCGTGGTCGGCCTCGCCGACGGTCTCGTCGAGGAGCCGCCGCAGGCCGACGTGGACGCGAGGCGCAAGGCAAGAAAGCTCGGCAAGAGGCGCTGATCGCGCGGGCAGCGCCTGCCCTTTCGAGGTGTCACCGTGAGCAGATTTGGCGTTCGAGCATTGTCCTTGCTGGTCGTCGGCCTCTTCTGCCTGGTCGCGATCTACTTCCTCCGTCGCGACCGGCCGCCGGAGGATGCGGCGACCATCGCGGCGGCGGCGACGGACGTCGTCTCGCAGCAAACGCAGGAGTTCCCGCGCCCGGTCATCGAAGACAGGGGACGCATCGAGATCGTCAGGCCGGTGAAGGTGGAACCTCTGCCGCCCACGATCGTCGAGCCGCTCTTCGAGGCGGACATGCGCTTGCCGCCCGGCGAGACCGCGAAGCTCAAGTTCGCGGCGCGCGACAGGGTGTCCGGGCTGCCGCTCTCGGGCGCCACGGTGACGGCGTCGGTGGTCCACGGCGCCGCCCCCGCTCTCCCCCTCCCCGTCGAGGAGGTCGAGGACGGCGTGTTCCAAGTTCCCTTCAGACCGGGTGGACCCGGCCAGTTCAAGATCGCGCTGAGCGTCGACGGCGTCGTGTCCGGCTCACGCAACGTCGGGGTGGTCGGCGCCGTGGGCGCCAAGGACGCGCAGGTCGACGTGGACCCGCTGTCGGTCGACCCGCGCACGCCGCGGGCGAGGACCACCGGCAGGAATCGGCGCCGCTGAGCGCCTGCACCCCTCTACGACCTTGGTCGCGACAAAAAACAGTTTGCGCTGCGCGCGTGCGTTTTCACCGCACATTCCGAACATTTCAAAGATAAATTTGGAAAACCTACTTCTTCGCGGTCCAATTCCTGAACGAGATCGTTTTAGCAAATGATTCGATAATTCAGCTCGTTGACGATGGCACGCGAGCTGCACCGCAGGAAGAGACAATGAACCCGGCTTGCCGTCCCGGCAGATTCGGGAGCGTTCACCGGTGGGAGCAGTCGCACCCGCCCGACAGCACTGGAGGCACGATATGAATTCTCGCGCAAGGCAGTCCTCGACAGCGGGATCTCGGCAGATGCGAAGGCGCGTCATCTATGTGGGCGCGGGCCTGGCCATCGCGGCAGGCGTGGGCGCGCTCGTGCCGAAGGCTCGCGCATCGGGCGGATCCGGCGGCGGCGTTCCGATTCCCACCGGCGCAGCCGCGGTCAGCTACGCTCCGGTCGGGATGGGCAAGTTCAACCAGCCCATGCCGCGGTTCGACGTGTTGCCGCGGAACGCCGTTTCCACGCTGACCCCGGCGCCGCTCGAGCAGTCCAACCAGGCGCAGCAGGCCGTCGACCCGGCGCTCGGGGGCGGCTTCGGACCCATCGAAGGACGTCCGCCCGGGCCGCTGTGGGCACACCAGGGATGGACGAAGTTCCCGCCCCAGGTCGCGATCGACGTGAGCATGGAGGGCGCCAAGATCAACACCACCTACAACCCCGGCGTGCCGGCCAGCCTCAACTCGGGCATCAACCCCGCCACGCCGTTCCACCCGCGCTTCCATCCCACGCTCCCGGACCAGACCGCGACGAAGATGTGGACCTTCAACGGTACGCTTCCGCCGAAGCTGGTCATCGGCCGGTACGGCGAGGCCCTCCTCTTCCGCGAGCACAACAAGCTGCCGGTAGACCCGAAGGCGAACGGCGGGTTCGGGATCAACTCCATCTCCACGCACGAGCACAACGGGCACCACGGCGCGGAGAACGACGGATTCACCGGGGCCTTCTTCTTCCCCAACCAGTTCTACGACTACCACTGGCCGATCCTGCTGGCTGGCTTCAGCAGCATCAACCAGACCGCGACCGACCCGAAGGCGGGAAGCCCCAACGACGACGGCACCATCAAGCAGGTCGCGGGCGACTGGCACGAGACCATGAGCACCCACTGGTTCCACGACCACATGTTCAGCTTCACCTCGCAGAACGTGTACAAGGGCATGGCCGGGATGTTCAACATCTACAGCGCGCTCGACCGCGGCAACGAAGCGATCGACGACGGCGTGAACCTCCGGCTCCCCAGCGGCACCGCCAAGACCTGGGGGAACCTCGACTACGACGTGAACCTCATGCTCGCCGACAAGGCCTGGGATCCGCAGTTCCCGGCGCAG
>JBJMQJ010000277.1:0-9757 GCA_045802765.1 Myxococcales bacterium | reverse complement strand
CGAGAGGCGCGGAAGACACACGCGCGAGCGATACGCAAGTCTGCGGAGAGAACGGAAGGCGGCTCGTCCGGGTCTCTACGGAGGCAGCTCAGGAGGAGCTATGAAATCGACCGCATGCTTTCGGCGATCGTCTTCGGCGGCGCCCGGCGGCACGCCCGTCGAATCAGTTGCCGGCAGCAGTCCGCGCGTCTGCCGCTCGACGAGAGATCGGTAGTATCCCGCACGCGCCATCAGCTCGGCATGCGTCCCCTGCTCGATCAACCGGCCGTCCTTGAGAACCACGATGCGATCGGCGCCCACCACCGTCCCGAGCCGGTGCGCGATGGCGAACGTGGTGCGCCCCTTGGTGAGGCGCGCCAGGGCTTCCTGCACCAGCGCCTCGGATTCGGCGTCGAGCGCCGAGGTCGGCTCGTCGAGGATCAGCACCGGAGGATCCATCAGCAGCGACCGCGCGATGGCGACGCGCTGCCGCTCGCCAGTCGAGAGAAGGTTTCCTCGCTCGCCGACTACCGTGTCGTACCCGCGCGGCAGGCGCAGGATGAACTCATGGGCGTGCGCCGCCCGCGCAGCGGCCTCCACCTCGTCCTGCGTCGCGTCGGACTTGCCGTAGGCGATGTTGGCCCGGACGCTCTCGTTGAACAGGAGCGCATCCTGGAAGACGACGCCGAGCTGGCGACGGAGCGACTTCTGCTTCATGGCGCGGACGTCCACTCCGTCGATGCGCACGGCGCCTTCGAGCGGATCGTAGAACCGGCAGAGGAGGGAGATCAGCGTGCTCTTGCCGGCGCCGCTCGGCCCCACCAGGGCGACGTACTCGCCGGGCCGCGTCTTCAAGCTGACGCCGTCGATCAGCGGGCGGTCGGTGGCGCGCCTGCCGTACGTGAAGCGCACGTTGTCGAACTCGACCTCGCCGCGAAGGCGCGGCACCTCGACGGCGTCGGGCGCGTCGCCGAGCGTGTCTTGCTGATCGAGGATGGAGAAGACCTGATCGATGGAGACCGAAGCCGTACGCAGCGTCTTGTACACGTTGGAGAGCGTGGTGATGGGCGTGAACATGCTGCCGACGTATCCGATGAACGCGACCAGGGTGCCGAGGGTGACCTGCTCGCGCGAGACCAGCACGGCGCCGTAGCCGATGACCGCGATGCGCGCCACGGCGATGCAGACGTTCTGCAGCGCGTTGATCGCGCTGTCGCGGCGCAGCCCCCTGAAGACGACGGCATTGGCGATGCGGACCTCCGAGAGGAAACGCGCCTTCTCCCGATCCTCCATCGCGAAGCTCTTCACGGTGATGATGCCGGAGAGCACCTCGTTGAAGCGCGCGTAGATCCGCGTCCAGAGGTCCATCAGCTTGCGCTCGCGCCCGAGCTGCTCGCGCGCGGCAAGCTTGGCGATGAGCACCGGCGCCGGGGCGAAGAGGATGGCCAGGAGGCCGAGACGCGCGCTGAGGCGGAACATCATCGCCAGCGCGAGCACGAGGTAAGCCGCGGCGGGGACGACGCTGAAGGCAATCTCGCTGGCGGCGGTGACGAATCCCTGCACGCCGCGATCGAGCCGCGTCATCGTCCCGCCCACGCCCGCGCTGCGGTGGAACGCCATGGGGAGCTGCTGCAGGCGCCCGACCGTCGTTTCGGTGAGCGCGTACTGCACCTCGATGCGCGTCTTCCAGGTGAGCCAGTTCTGCAATGCCGCCGCCGCCTCGCGGACGATGCTGAGGGCGAGCATCACTCCGATGCCGAGCGCGACGGCGCTCCCGACCGTGACGTGGTCGAAGACGTACTTCACCACCAGCGGCTCCAGCGCCGCCGCGGCCGCCATGGCGACCGCAAGCAGGAGGACCAGCAAGATGGACCTGCGTTTGGGCCGCAGGAAGCCGATCACGCGGGAGAGCCGGCTCTTCATCTCAAGACGCTTGGTATATGAGATCCAGCGCTCGCGCCGTTTTTTCGAGGTGTTCGGAGGCGGCGTCGAAAGAGCGCTGTCGCGCCAACTGCTCGGCCCAGGCGACGGCGGCCCGGCCGCCCCACGCATCCGGCGGCCGCGCGATGAGGTCGCGCGAAGTCCCGCGGTAGGCGAAGGCCTCGAAGTCGTAGAAGGAGCCGCCGACGTTGCGCAGGGAAGCGCCGCCGCGCGTGCCGTAGAAGGAAGCCTCGATGACGCAGTCCTGCCCCGCGGGAAGCTTCCACGAGCAGGCGAGCTGCACGACCGCGCCGCCCTCGAGCCGGAGCTGCGCCGCTCCGTAGTCCTCGCACGCTTCGCCCCTGCGCAGCGGCTTCCCGCCGGCGAGCAATGTCGACGCGACGGTGTCCACCCGGGGAAAGTCGAGCGCCCAGAGGCAGAGATCGACGAGGTGGATGCCCAGATCCATCACGCACCCGCCGCCGGACAGCTTCGGATCGTAGAACCATGGCTTGTCGGGTCCGTAAGCGTTGTGGAAGACGAGGTTCGCCCCGTAGATCTCGCCCAGCTCCGGCATGCGCCTGCGAATCTCCGCCATCGCGGCGGTGAAGCGGTACGACAGGTCGACGCCGAGCAGCCGATCCGCTGCGCGGGCCGCGTCGAGCACGGCGCGGACCTCGGCGGCGTCGCGCCCCAGCGGCTTCTGGCAGAAGACCGCGAGCCCGCGCCGTAGCGCCGCGATCGACTGCTCCGCGTGCTGCGCGCTGGGAGTCGCGATCACCACCCCCTCGAGGCCCGCCTCGAGCAACGCCGCGAACCCGGGCAGCACGCGCGCACCGGGCGCCGCCTGCAGCGCAGCTCGCGCGTTCTCCTGCACGGGATCGACGATGGCCGCGATCTCGGCCACCCCGCTCCTGGCGATGCATTCCATGCGGTGGCGGCCGATCCACCCGACCCCGAGGAACCCGACCCGCGGCTTCACGGCCTCACCCACGCCTTCACGAATCCTTCGGGCCGCGACTTCACGGCGTCCAACGCATCTCCGAGCTTCTCCAGCGGATAGCTGTGCGCCAGCAAGGGGCGCGGATCGATCACGCCGCTTTCCGTCGCGGCCACTGCCAGGCGCATCCCCTCGAGGTAAACTTGTGGATCCCGCTCGTGCGCGTTGATTACGTCCAGCCCGCGCCAGTTCCACAGCCAGAGGTTCACCTGCCGCGGCCCGTCCTGATGGTAACCCGCGATGACCAGCCGTCCGCGCTCGCGAGTCAGCTCGCCGGCGAGATCGAGGGGGCGCTGCTCGCCCACCGCCTCGATCACGCGGTCGCAGAAGAGGCCGTCCGTCAGGTCCTTCACCCGCTCGACGACGCGAGCGTGGTCGTCCATGGGGACCACGACGTCGGCTCCGGAAGACCGCGCCAGCTCCTGCGAGAACGGCCGCCGGGCGACGGCGATCACTCGCGCGCCGGCGTGGGCGCACAGCGTCGTCAAGAGCGCTCCGAGGAATCCGATGCCGACGATCGCGACGGTCTGCCCCGCGTGCACGTCGGAGCGGCGGAAGATGTTCATCGCGCAGGCGATCGGTTCGCCCGGAAATGGCATCCCTTCGAGCGCGGGCGGGAGCGTCACTGCCTGGTCCGCCGTGACCAGGCCGTGGGTCGCGTACGCGCTGGACGACAGGAACGCGACCCGATCCCCTTCGCGGAATCCGCCGACACCCGGGCCGACCGCGTCGACGTGCCCCCATCCTTCATGACCCGGGTTCCCGGGCGGCATCGGATATCGGAACCAGTCGCGACCTTCCCACACCGGGAGGTTCGAATGGCAGACGCCGCAGCCTTCCAGGCGCACGCGAACCTGGCCCTTTCCTGGAGCCGGCAGCGGAAAGGCCGCGATGCGCAGCGCTCGGGGTCCGGCGATCACGGCAGCGCGCATGGTGTCCGTCATCTTCGCCTGCCGGGACAAGATGCGGCCTGCCGTGCGCGTGTGCAGCGCCGGTCGGCTACGTGGCCCCACCGATGGTAGGTACGCGCCCGCACGCTCATCTTGCGCGATATGACGGCCTTGCACGGAGGGCGCGCGATCGTGCTCGGCGGCGCCGGTTTTCTGGGTTCGCACCTATGCGAGCGGCTCCTCGAGGACGGCGCGGCGGAAGTGATTGCGGTCGACGACCTGATCACCGGATCCGAGCGCAACCTGAGCGGAATCCTCGGCCGCTCAAGTTTCCGTTTCCTGGTGCACGACATCACCGAGCGCTTCACCGTCCCCGGCGATATCCATTTCATCTTCAACCTCGCGTCGCCCGCGTCTCCGATCGATTACGCGCGATTGCCGCTCGAGACCTTGCGCGCGGGATCGATGGGCACCGAAAATGCTCTCCGCCTCGCGTTGGAAAAGAAAGCGGTGTTCCTGCAGGCGTCCACTTCCGAAGTCTATGGAGACCCACTGGTCCACCCGCAGCCGGAGGACTACTGGGGAAACGTCAACACCGTGGGCCCGCGCTCCTGCTACGACGAGGCGAAGCGCTACGGGGAAGCCCTCGTCTCGGCGTATGCCCGCGTCCACGGCGTCGAGACGCGGATCGTCCGCATCTTCAACACGTACGGACCGCGCATGCGTCTGGACGACGGCCGGGTGGTCCCGGCGTTCGTCTCGCAGGTGCTGCGCGGAGAAGACCTGACCGTGTTCGGCGACGGCTCGCAGACGCGCTCGTTCTGCTACGTGAGCGATCTGATCGACGGCATCGTCCGCCTCGCGCTCTCCGGCGTGCGCCAGCCGGTGAACATCGGCAACCCGCAGGAGCTCACCATCCTCGAATTCGCCGAGGCCGTCCGCGAGGCAGCCGGATCCCGCGCCCGCATCGTGCACAGGCCGTATCCCCAGGACGATCCGAAACGCCGCAAGCCCGACATCTCGCGCGCGCGGCGACTTCTCGGCTGGTCGCCGCGGGTCGGCTTGCGCGATGGACTCCGCGCGACGCTCTCGTACTTCCGCGACGCGCTCGGCATGCCCGCGATCGCCGCGGCAGCGGGGTGAAGAATGATCCACATCCCCGCGCCGCGCGCACGTGATGCGCAAGCTCGGCGTGCACTCCACTGTGGCCTGGTGCGCATCGCCGCCCGCAATGGGATTCTGCCCAGCTGAGGAAACGTCTATCGGGCCGCCGCGGTTACCTCCAGGCATTCCCGCCGCCAGACGAGAACGTTGATGAAGCGCACGTCGGCGCGGACGTCGGAGAGCGTTCGGCCCGGTGCCTGCGCCTGCGCTTTGGCGACGGCGTCGCGGTAGCCGGCATCGCCCCAGCCGACCAGGTCCTCTCCTCCCCAGAAGAAGAGCGGCAGCCCGATCGCGCTGCGGCACGACTCGCCGTGGACCTCGCGCGGCGCCGCTCCCGTATCCGCGCGCCATTCCAGAGCGGCCGAGCTGTCCTCGAAGACGATCGCGACCGGCCGTGGACGGATCATGGACCCGGCGCATCCGCAGAGGAGCAGCGCGGACAACGGAAGCGCTTTCACCGCACGGCCTTGGCGGTCACGCGGGTGCACGCCTTGTCGTAGAGGAAGAGGATGTTGAAGAAGGTGGTGTCCGCGCGGACGTCGGCGAGTTGGGTCGCTCCGGACTTCTTCTTGGCGTCGGCCACCGCCGCCGCGTAGCCGCCGTCGCCCCACGCCACGAGCCCGAGCACCGCTTGGTTGCAGGCGGTCCCCTCCACGTCGGCAGCGCCCTCGGCTTTCGCCTCCACCGCGGTCGGCGCGCGGTAGGCGAGCGGCGTCTTCACGTCGGCGTAAATGCACCCCGAGACCGCGCACGCCATCACGGCGAGCATTCTTTTCATGTGCCCCCCTTTCTTCGTGGCGCACTCTAGCCGAGATCCGAGATCCGGGGACACCATACGCAACTCTCGATGCCAACCACGTCGCCGCAGCGCACGATGTGGATCAGGGCAGGATTCGCGCGCGGAGCAAGGAGTCCAGGAGGGGGAAATGCGCATCGAGCCAGGCGTTGCCGCCGTCGAACAGCGGCTGCTGCTTTCCGGCGCGGATGCCACCGCCGGACGATTCCCCGTACCGACTGTAAAGCGCGTCAGCCACCTTCATTCCTTCGACGACATGCCCGAACGGCACGAATCCCTCCGCGTCGAGGCGGCGGTTGTCGGCGAGGTTGATGAAGACCTGAGTGGTGCGTCCATGCGGTACGGCGAAGGCGAAGGCGACGGTCCCGCGCAGGTTTGACTTGCGGTCGCCGGGATGCTCGTCGGGAAACGTCGTATCGCGCCACTTCCTGGCCAGCGCCGGATTGCCGCTGATGCCGAACTGTACCCAGCGGGACGTCACGCGGAAGAACCGGTTGTCATCGTAGTAGCCGATGCGCACCAATTCGCGAAACCGTTCGGCGGCGCGAGGCGCCCAACGGGGGACCACTTCGATCGACACCGGCCCTTTGGTCGTCTCGAGCTGCACCATGTAAGGCTGCAGCGTGAGCACGGCGGTCAAAATCGCCAGGATCATTGATTCTCCCCGCGGCCCGGAACCGTTCTTGGCACGGTGAGTTGCGTATGGTGTCCCCGGATCCCGCGTTCGAGCGGCAAGCCCAGGATGAAAGAAGTCAGCGGTGCATCGCCGTCGAGGCGAAGCACGCCGTGCTGCGCCACCACGTACGCGTGCGCGATCGCGAGCCCGAGGCCAAACCCGTCGCTCGAGCCAGCCAGCTTGTTGAAGCGGTCGAACAGCCTTGCGCGTACGTCCGGCGGGACGCCCGGGCCGTCGTCCGCCACCACGGCCATGCCGTATCCGTCCTTGCGTGCGACGCGAACCGCGACACGAGTCCCGGCATGGCGCAGCGCGTTTTCGAGCAGGTTGTCGAGAACGCGGCCGGTAAGGAGGGGATCCCCGATCACCGGGACGATCGCGGCCTCGACCTCGATGGCAGCATGGGTGCCCTGCTGCCGCCGGCGCACCCGGTCGACCGCGGTCCTGGCGACTTCGCCGAAGTCGAAAGGCACGGATGCGGCCTGGAGCTGTCCGGAGTCGGCGCGCGCAAGGGAAAGCAATGCCTCGACCAGCGAGGACAGCCGCTTCACCTCGGCTTCCGTCGCTTCGAGCGCCGCTCTGTATTCGGTTGCGGTGCGCTCCCGGCGGAGCGTGACCTGGACCTCGCCCAGCATCGCGGTGAGGGGCGTCCGCAGCTCGTGCGCCGCACTCGCGCTGAACGCCTTCTCGCGAGCGATCGACTGCCGCTGTTCGCGCAGGAGATCGTTCATGACGCCCGCCAGGTCGTCCCATTCGTCGCCGGTCCCGCGGATGGGAAGCGTCAGCTCGACGGAGCCCGACCGCGCATGCCTGGCGCGCGCAGCGGCCTCGCGCATCGGCGCAAGCGCGCGCGCCGCAAGCCAGAGGCCCAAGACCGCCGACCCCGCAACCGCTAACGGCAGGACCAGCGCCATGCCGCCGCCCATCCGCACGAGCATGCGCAGGTTCTCGCGGTCCTCGGCGGCCTGGCGCTCGGGCGTCCGGTGACGCCGGGCGGCTTCGGCACGCGTCTCCAGGTAGAACGCTCCGGCGCTGGCTGCCGCGAAGACGACCGCCGAGCCGAGCACCGCGACCGCGATCGAGACCGCGATGCGCCCGCGAATCGTGCGTGGCCAGCTCATCTCTGCTCCTGAAGCACGTAGCCGACGCCCCGGACCGTATGGATCAGCGGCACGCCGAACGGCTCGTCGATCTTGGCGCGGAGATACCGGATATACACCTCCACGACGTTCGAGAAGGTATCGAAATCGTGCTCCCAGACGGCGGCCGCGATGCGCGTGCGCGAGAGGGTCTCGCCGGCGTGCTGCATGAGAAAATGCAGCAGAGCGAACTCGCGCGGAGTCAGCCTGATCTTCTTTGCGGCGCGCGTG
Organism: Myxococcales bacterium; assembly: GCA_045802765.1. Classification (GTDB taxonomy): domain Bacteria; phylum Myxococcota; class Myxococcia; order Myxococcales; family 40CM-4-68-19; genus VBKO01. The sequence goes on along the minus strand of JBJMQJ010000277.1, from coordinate 1,962 downwards.
ACCTGGTGCGCAGCGGGGTCGAGGACGAGGTCCGCGCAGGCGAGCACCGGGCTTGGGCTCCCGCGCGCACGCCGCAGCACGGCCCGGACCCGCGCGAGGAGCTCCTCGAACGCGAACGGCTTCACCAGGTAGTCGTCCGCGCCGGCGTCGAGCGCGGCGACCCGGTCTTCCACTGCATCGCGCGCCGTCAACATGACGACCGGGATCACCTCGCCGCGCGATCGCCAGCGGCGGAGCAGGTCCGCGCCTGACTCGCCGGGCAGCATCCAATCGAGGAGCACGAGGTCGATTCCCCCGCGCTCCATCGCGCGCTCGGCCTCTTGCGCGTCGCCGCAGGCAGTCACCGGGAAGCCCTCCTCCGAGAGCCCACGCTCGATGAACGAGCGGACGCGACGTTCGTCCTCGACGACCAGAACAGACATGCCATCCTCGCGGTGCGTCCAAACGCGCCGGAGCCCGGTGCTGCTGGACAACCTATTCGCGTGGCCGCCCCCCGTCCATGAGAGCGTGGTGAGAGGGCGATTAGAAAGCTCTCATCCGCGCTTGATCCGCCGCGGTTCGACTCTAAATGTGAGCATGCTTCCGGCCTGAAGGGCTTCCCAGGAGACCTCCGACGATGATCATCCTTCGCACCGCGCGGGTCAGAGCCTCGCTCGCCGCGCTCACCGCCATCTGCGTCGTTTCGTCGAGCACGCCCGCTCGCGCCGAGCCTGCGGGCCGTGGAGACTGCCGGACCTTCAAGCCACGCCCGATCGGTCCCAAGACGACGGGTACGCCGCGTGCGCCCCAGCTCGGGAGCGCGTGGCAGTCAGGACGGCAGTTCGAGCGCGTCCTCATCGTCGTCCTCGAGAACCAGGACTACGAGATCGTCATGCGCGATCCCTATTTCCGCCAGCTCGCGCAGCGGGGAACCCTCCTCACGCACTACAACGGGCTCTTCCATCCTTCGTACGCGAACTATCTCGCGCTGATCGGCGGAAAGTACTTCGGCACCAGGAGCGACGATCAGCGAAACCTCCCGCGGTCGCAGCGGACGATCGCGGATCTGCTCGAGTCAAAAGGCCTTACCTGGCGACAGTACGCCGAGGGGTATCCGGGAGGATGCTACACGGCGGACGCCGCACCTGGCCCGCTCTACCGGCGCAAGCACGTGCCATTCTTGAGCTTCGAGTCCATCACTAAGAATCCCTCGCGCTGCGCCTCGGTCGTGCCCGCCAGTCAGTTCGATCGCGGGCATCTGCCGAACTTCGGTTTCTATTCGCCGGACATGTGTCACGACGGGCACGATCTGTGCGGCAGTACGCTCGGCCAGCGGAAAGGCGCGTCGGCGAAGGTTCGACAATCCGCGGCTTGGCTCGAAGGCTTCCTCGAGCCGTTGCTCGCCGATCCGGCGGTGACGAGGGACACGCTCATCGTGGTCACGTTCGACGAGTCCGGGAACGACGCGAACAACCACATCTACACGGTGCTCCTCGGCGACATGATCCAACCCGCGGCGCAGGTCGACGCTTGTTACGACCACTACAACTTACTGCGCACCATCGAGGACAACTTCGGCCTCGGGACGTTGGGGGAAGAGGACGAAAAGTCCGACCCCATCGTCGCGGACGTGTGGCGGGCGGCGGTCTCGACGTCTGCGCGGTGAGCAGGTGATCAGCTTCTTGCCGCCGGGGAGCGATACCATTCCGATGGGCATGCCGCCTCAGCCGAGGGGGCCCACATTTGCTTGGTTGCGGTGGCCCGGTTGCGCTACGGCCCCATGCCAGGATCGAACATCGGCCGCACCTCGGACTCGCCCTCGAACCCGGGCCAGTATTTTCGGTGCAACTCCATGAACTCGGTGGCGATCTGAATCGCTTGCGCCTTCGAGTCAGTTTCCAGGATTGCCCAGCCGCCGATGATCTCCTTGCTCTCGGAGAACGGGCCATCTGTTAGGTTGATCTTGGTGTTGGGTATGAGTTT
>JBJMQJ010000276.1:0-4203 GCA_045802765.1 Myxococcales bacterium | reverse complement strand
GTGGGGCTTGGCGCGGTTGCCCCGACCGCCTTTGCCGACAGCGTTCCCACCGGTCTGCCGGCGAGCCCGACTTTCGGCATCCAGAAGTTCACCCAGCCGATGCCGCGATTCGACTTGCTTGCGCGCAATCCGGTCTCCACGCTGAACCCCGCCCCCACCGAGCAAGCGAACACCACGCAGCAACCCGTCGACCCTGCTCTGGGCGGCGGCCAGGGGCCCATCGAAGGCCGGCCTCCGGGGCCGATCTGGGCGCACCAGGGCTTCACCCGCTTCCCGCCCAAGGTGGCCATCGAGGCCACGATGGAGGGCGCCAAGGTCAACAACGCCTACAACCCCGGCGTCCCCGCGAGCCTCAACTCGGGGATCAATCCGGCGAACCCCTTCCCTCCGCGCTTCCACCCGGCCCTTCCCGATCAGGGCCCCTTGAAGCTGTGGACCTTCAACGGCACGCTGCCGCCGAAGCTCGCCATCGCCCGCTACGGCGAGCCGGTCCTCTTCCGTGAGCACAACAAGCTCCCGGTCGACCAGAACGCGAACGGCGGATTCGGGATCCATTCGATCTCGACGCACGAGCACAACGGCCACCACGGCGCCGAGAACGACGGGTTCACCGGCGCGTACTTCTGGCCCAACCAGTTCTACGACTACCACTGGCCGATCGTGCTCGCCGGGCTGAACACCATCAACACCGGCGCGACCGATCCCAAGGCCTCGAGCCCCGACGACAACGGCGGCAAGGTGAACGTCCCGGGCGACTGGCACGAGACGATGAGCACGCACTGGTTCCACGACCACATGTTCAGCTTCACCTCGCAGAACGTGTACAAGGGCATGGCCGCGATGTTCAACCTCTACAGCGGCCTGGATCGCGGCAACGAGGCGATCAACGACGGCGTCAACCTGCGGCTCCCCAGCGGCACGGCGAAGTCGTGGGCGAACCTCGACTACGACGTGAACCTCGTTCTCGCCGACAAGGCGTGGGACGCGAAGGGTCAGCTCGCCTTCAACAAGTTCGACTTCGACGGGTTCATCGGCGACCGGATGACGGTCAACCTGGTGGACAACCCGTACATGGAAGTCGAGGCGCGCAAGTACCGCTTCCGTATCTTGAACGGCGCAGTGTCGCGCTTCTTCAAGATCGCGCTGAGCGATGCCTCGCCGATGATCCAGATCGGCAACGACGGAAACCTGCTGCCGCACCCGGTCCCGCTCACCGAGCTGGACGAGCAGGGCATCGCCGAGCGGTACGACATCGTCATCGACTTCTCGCGCTACACGCCGGGTCCCAACACGAAGGTCTGGATGGTCAACCTCGCCCAGCAGACCAACGGCAAGAAGCCGGACAAGGACCTGTCCATCCAGGAAGCCCTCGCCGGAAGCGGCAACGATCCGGTGGTCGGGAAGTTCCTCGAGTTCCGCATCGTGCGCAAGCCGGCCGTTGCTGACGCGAGCCAGGTCCCCGACCCGCTGATCCCGAACCCCGTCCTGCCTGCCGCCACCCGCAGCCGCACCTTCGAGTGGGGCAGCGGCGGCACCCAGACCACGCTCGCCAGCAACAGCGAGCCGCTGGTCGCGAAGAACCCGGGCAGCCGGGCCGAAGTCACGGCGTTCATCGGACCGTGGGGCGTCAAGACGGACAACCAGGGCGCGATGCTCGACGCGGACTACGGCCGTGTCACGGCCGCACCCTCGTTCGGCACCACCGAGCAGTGGACGCTGCAGAACGGCGGCGGCGGCTGGGACCACCCCATCCACATCCACTTCGAGGAAGGGCAGATCATCTCCCGCAACGGAAGCCCGAACAACGTCCCGGCCTGGGAGAAGGGCCGCAAGGACGTCTATCGGCTGCGCCCGGGTGGAAGCCTGGTCATCAAGATGCAGTTCCGCGACTGGGGCGGGATGTTCATGGAGCACTGCCACAACACGGTGCACGAGGACAACGCCATGCTGATGCGCTGGGAGATCGACAACGGAGGTGCGCCATTCCTGCGGCCGCTTCCCACGCCGATCTCGACGCCTCAGGGTGTGACGTTCGTGGCGCCCGACGAAGTCCTGCCGACTGCCTTCTAAGCGGATGAGCGAGCCAACCATGAACAGCGAATCGTTGCCAACGGTAACAACCTTCAAAATGGAGATGGAGCGCAATATGAGGAAGTTTCGCGGTATCGTCCTGTCCCTCGTGGGCGGGATCGTGGGGGCGCTGCTCTTCGCGGCGCCCGCTGCCTGGGCGCAGACCACGGTTTCGACCTTCACCATCCAGGTCTCGGGCACCGCTCCGGCGGTGAAGACGGGCCTCCCGGAGACGGTCGCGTTCTCGGGACCGGTGGTCATCACCTCGACCGTGGTGACCGACCCCACCCTGCCGCCTGGGGCAGTCGTCCAGATCGACGGGCGTGGCGTGATCGGCACGGGCAACAAGACGGGCACCACGTACAAGAACGAGCTCGAGGCCAACCTCACCCGTCCGTTCGCGGCGACCGACACGGTCAACACGACCTTCGCGTTCTTCAAGGACGCGGTCGGCTCGTACCTGGCCTCGAAGACGGGCCTGTTGACCCTGAACCTGACCTACGACACCACCACGATGGCGCTCACGAACGTGACCGGCACCATCGGCAGTCCGTAGTCCGCAAGCGATCGAATCGGGCGAGCCGGCAGCACGTCGGGCCGGCTCGCCCGACCATTTTTTGCACCGGGGAGCTAGACAAACCATGCGAGCATATCTTCGAATCGGGATCGGATTGGCAGTAGCCGCCGCGCTTGCGCTGGGTCCATCGCGCGCCGTCGCCGCGGCGTTCCAAGGCCCCGAATACTTTCCCAACGTCCCCCTGACCACGCAGGACGGAAAGGTCGTCCACTTCTACGACGACCTGCTCAAGGACAAGGCAGTGGTCGTCAACCTCATCTACACGCAGTGCAGCGCGAGCTGCCCGCTCGAGACGGCGAAACTGGCCCAGGTGCAGAAGATCCTCGGCGACCGCGTCGGCAAGGACATCTTCTTCTACTCGATCAGCCTCGATCCGAAGCACGACACGCCCGAGGTGCTGAAGGCGTACGCGGCGAAGTTCCACGTCAAGCCGGGCTGGCTGTTCCTCACCGGCAAGCAAGAGGACATCAAGCTCATCGGCAAGAAGCTGGGTCTCGCTTCGCTGACCGACGCCGCCAACCGCGACGGCCACCAGCCGACGATGATGATCGGGCGGGACGCGACGGGCCAGTGGATGCGGAACTCGGCGGTGGACAACCCGCGGTTCCTCGCCACCACGATCGTCCACTTCTTCGACGGTTTCAAGAGCGCGGCCCCGGTGAAGAGCTACGCCTCGATGGGGTCCGTCCACGACGTCAGCAGGGGCGAATTTCTCTTCAAGTCCCGCTGCGCCGCGTGTCACACGGTCGGTCGCGGCGACGCCGTCGGTCCCGACCTGTCGAACGTGACGCAGCGTCGCGATCCCGCCTGGCTGTCTCAGTACATCGCGACGCCCGACCAGGTGCTCGCCGGCGGGGACCCCATCGCGAAGGAACTGTTCGCCAAATACAAGAGCGTGCGGATGCCGAACCTCGACATGAGCGCCGAGGAAACGACCGCGGTCCTTTCGTACATTGAGCAGCAGAGCAGCAAGACGGCTTCTAGCTCCGCGCCCAAGGGCTCGCTCTCCGCGCGGTAGGCAGCAACAAGACGGATGTCCGGCGGCGGGTGCGGGTAGACCGCCGCCGGGCACACCTGCAGGTAGGCGCTCGACTCCTCGGGGGACGAGCTGACCGCCGCCGCCCGCGCGATGGGCGTCGATCCGAAGCTACGGACGCCCTAGACGCTCGAATCGGCGGGGCGGTGGCGGCATCTGAACCTGTACAAGCGTGCCGGTAAATTCGCCTGTTTTCCTTTGACAAACTCTGCGCGGCCCGGCAAAGTCCGCGTCCGCTCGAATTCGTTTGAGCACAAACAATGGGGTGGAGCGAACGATGATGTCTGCGGGAGCAATCGGCGAGGCGAGCTCTCTCTTGCCGCCTCGGTTCAAGGTCGGTCAACAATCAGAACTGCTCTTGCTGCACCGGGTCGGAACTGCTCAAGCACTCCTCACCGCAATCAGGGCGCTCCAGGACGTCGGCGACCTGCGCACGCTCGCCGAGCGGGCGGCCGGCGGGGCGCTGCGGATGATCCAGGCGTCCGCCTCGGCGGCGTACATCGAGAGCCCGAACGGTGAG
>JBJMQJ010000275.1:0-3230 GCA_045802765.1 Myxococcales bacterium | reverse complement strand
CGTGCCCTCTTCGAAAGGCCGTCCGACGAGCTGCATCCCGATGGGCAGCCCTCCTTCCGTGAATCCGCTCGGCACCGAGATCCCGGGAAGGCCGGCCAGGTTCACCGGGACCGTATAGATGTCGTTCAGGTACATGGCGAGCGGGTCGTCGACCTTCTCGCCCAGGCGGAACGCCGCCCAGGGGCTGGTGGGCGATACGACTGCGTCGACGCCCGTGGCGAAGGCCTGGTCGAAGTCGCGCCGGATGAGCGCCCGGACCTTCTGCGCCCGCAGGTAGTACGCGTCGTAGTAGCCGGCGGAGAGCGCGTAGGTTCCGACGAGGATGCGCCGTTTCGGCTCGTCGCCGAAGCCCTCGTCGCGCGAGCGCGTGTACATCTCGAGCCGGTCGCCCCGCTCCTGCGTGCGGTGGCCGTAGCGCACGCCGTCGTAGCGGGCCAGGTTCGACGATGCTTCAGCCGTGGCGACCAGGTAGTACGTGGCGATCGCGTGCGGCGAATTGGGCAGCGAGATGGGCCGCACCGCGCATCCTTCGCGTTCCAGGGCGGCGATGCCCGCGCGCACCGACTTCTCCACGGCCGGATCGAGCCCGTCGCCGAAGTACTCCTTCGGCACGCCGATGGCGAGGCCGCGCACGGGCTTCTCCAGATCCGCGTCGTAGTCGGGCACCGGGCGCAGGCTGGAGGTCTGGTCGTTCGGGTCGCGCCCGGCGATCGCGCGCAAAAGCAGCGCCGCGCCCCGGACGTCCTGCGCGAAGGGGCCGACCTGGTCGAGGGACGAGGCGAAGGCGACGACTCCATAGCGGGAGACGCGGCCGTACGTCGGTTTGATCCCCACGCACCCGACGAGGGCCGCCGGCTGGCGGATCGATCCGCCGGTATCGGTCCCCAGCGCTCCGGGCACGAAACGGGCGGCCACCGCCGCCGCCGATCCACCGGAGGAACCGCCCGGCGTCCGCTCGAGGTCCCACGGATTTCGCGTCGGTCCGTACGCGCTGTTCTCCGTCGACGAGCCCATCGCGAACTCGTCCATGTTCAGCTTGCCGACCAGCACCGCGCCCGCCTCGCGCAGCTTGCGCACCACCGTCGCGTCGTACGGCGGGCGATACCCCTCGAGGATGCGGGATCCGGCGGTGGTCTCGACGCCTTCCTGGCAGAAGAGGTCCTTGAGTCCCACCGGCACTCCGTCGAGCGGCGAGAGCGGCGCCTTGCGCGCGCGGCGCTCGTCGGCGGCCCTGGCTGCGGCGTGCGCCTGCGCCTCCGTGAGCCGGAGGAAGGCATGCACCTTCCCGTCGAGCCGAGCCGTGCGCGAGAGGCACTCCTCGAGCACGGCGCTGGGGCGCGCCTCCCCGCGATCCAGGGCGCGCGACAGCTCTCCCAGGGGCAGGAGCGAAGCGTTCACTCGAGGATTCTCGGGACCACGAACGCGCTGCCGTCCTGCTCGGGCGCCTCGCCCAGCACCTTCTCGCGCGGCAGGCTCGGGCGGACCGCGTCGTCGCGCATGACCGCTTCCGCCTCGCTCGCGTCGCCCGCGAAGGAGAGCGGCTCGATGCCCGAAATGTCCACCGCCTCGAGCCGCTCGATGTACTCGAGCACGTGGCCGAGCTGCGCGGCGGTGCGCTCCTCCTCCTCGGCCGTGAGCGCGAGACGCGCCAGGCGCGCGACGTGGCGCACCGTGTTCTTGTCGATCGCCATCTTCTCTCCAGACGCGGCCAAGACCACAGCGCCGCCCGATGCGCGGCCGCTAAGGCTTGTGCGCCACCGGCCTGAACCAGTTGAGCACCGAGTCGATGACCGCCTGCAGGCCGTGCGGCTCGGCGGCCTTGTGCAGCTTTTCCCACGCGCTGCGCGGGAGGAACGCCCCGCCGCAGTTCAGGCAGTGGAACACGGCGATCTCGCCCAGCTTCTCGGGGACCACGAGCCAACCGCACTCCGAGCAGTGGCCGGAGTGCAGCCTGCGAAGCTCCGCCTTCTCGTGGTCCTCGAGGCGGCGCATCTCCTCGAGATGCAGCTGGCGGATGCGCTCCGCGTCCTCCCGCACGAAGTACTCGTCCTCCAGCGTCGATGGCTTGCCGGTCATTCCTTCCTGACCTCGCCCGAGGCTGGCGCCGCGGCAGCCGGCGCCAGCAGCTCCATCGCGAGCTTCGCGCGCTCGTGCTGGGGAGAGAGCCGCAGCGTCTCCAGGAGCTCCTTCTTCGCTTCGGCGTCCTGACGCATGGCGAGCTGGGCCATCGCCATCCGGAACCGGATCCGCGCGCTCTGCGGCGACCCCGCCAGCGCCGCGCGGAGCTTCTCCAGCGCCCGCGGAGCGCCTTCGTCCTGGGCGAGGAATTCCGCTCCTTGCACGAAGGCGATCCGGGCATCGTCGGCCTTGAGTAGAGCGGCGCGCTTCAGCTCGCGGCTCAAGTTCACGCGGGACCGGGCGGCGCGGTAGTAGTCTGCGAGCGCGAGCGCCACGTCAGGCGACTTGGCGTCCATCTTGTTGCCGGCCGCCGCGGCCTCGAAGGCGGTCTTGAGGCGGGCCTTGGCCGCGTCCTGCAGGGCAGCGGCCTTCGCCTCCGCCTCCCCTTTCAGCTTGTCGTCGCCCTGGGCAAGCGCCCGGTTCGCGCGCTCGCCCCAGTACCAGGACTGGTCGTTGAGCGCGTCTGCCCAGGCGATCTCCACTTCCGCGAGCTGGGCGTGGGCCTGCGGAAAGTGCGCCTTGGGCGCCGCCTGGAGCGCGGCGTTCGCCAGACCTTCCGCCTCCGCAAGCGACGTGAGGGTGTCCTTGTCGGCGGCCGCGCGGGCATCCGCCAGCGCGTCGACGGCTGCTTGCGGTGGCGCGCGATGGCCCAGCCTCTTCACGGCGAGGACCACGCCCGCAAGGACCAGTACCAAGGCGAGCGCAGCGGCAACGCCGATCACCAAGGCGCGAGGTGGGCCGTGCGCGGACGGCGCTTGCCGGGGCGGCTCGCCTTCCGATTCGGCAGGCTGCTCCAAGGCATCCGCTGCCTCGGACCCCGATTGCCGATCAGCCGCTTCGTCGGCCGCTGGATTGCCGCCGTGACCGTCCTCGGCGGGCGCGCCCTGATCGTTTCCCGCATCGCGCATCTGCGTGGACGGTCCGGCAGTCCCGGGCGCGTCAGGGGCCGATGGATGTGTCCGCGCGGCCCCTGCCGGTGCGACATCGCCGCCGCGCAGCCGCGGGAGCGGCGTCTGCGGCGGCGGCGTAGGCACCTGGGCGGCCGGCGGCCT
>JBJMQJ010000274.1:0-7248 GCA_045802765.1 Myxococcales bacterium | reverse complement strand
CGGGAAGCTACCGGGAAGCGGCGCTCTCCAAGTCGGTCCGCGCCAAGGTGCAGGACGCGATCGACCGGCTCAACTCGACGCTGCCGTCCTACGAGACGGTGAAGCGCTTCACCATCCTCGAGCGCGACTTCTCGCTCGAATCCGGCGAATTGACTCCCACCCTCAAGGTGAAGCGCAAGGCCGCCACCCAGAAGTACAAGCCCCAGATCGACTCGATGTACGACGGCGAATCCCTCGACTGAAGCCACTCCGGGTCAAAGAGATTGCACCACCGAGCACACGGAGTACACGGAGTACACGGAGGATCTAGGTCAATTCACGATCGGGCGCCGGCGCACGATCCGCGAACAAGGAAAGAACTCCGTGCTCTCCGTGTGCTCCGTGGTGCAATCGTTTTGTCGGCACTCGCGGACGGTCAGCCGCAGTTGAGTGGGGGATCGCGGCGGAGGTCGAGGACGATCTGGCCGCGGCGGAGGACCAGGCGGGCATGGTCGACGCCCGCGTGGTAGGGCAGGTGGGCTGGGTCGCGGGTGGCGTGCAGCACCAGATCGGCGCGCAGCCCCGGGGCGAGGCGGCCCCGGTCGTCCATGTGCAGAGCGCGCGACGCGCCCACGGTGCACGCCCACAGCGCCTGCGCCGGAGAGAGCCCGCTGAACAGGCAGCCCGCCGCGAGCAGCAGCGAGAATCCCTCCATCCGCTGGCTGCCGGGGTTCAAGTTGGACCCCAGCGCCACGGGAACGCCGGCGGCCAGGAACGGCGCCGCCTGGGCAGGCTTCGAGTCCCGCAAGAACCACGCCGCGAGGGGCAGCAGCACCGCGGTGGTGCCGGACCGGGCCATCGCCTCGACGCCCGCCGCCCCGGTGCGCTCGAGATGATCGGCGCTGGAGCAGCCGATCACCGCCGCCAGCGCCGCGCCGGCCGTGTTGGTGAGCTGGTCCGCGTGCAGGTGCGCGGCGAGCCCGGCGCGCACGCCCGCTTCCAGCGCCGTGCGGCACTCGTCGGTCGTGAACGCGCCCTTGTCGCAGAAGGCGTCGCAGCCGTGGGCGAGGCCCTCCTTCGCGGCTTCCGAAGTGAGCTCGGTGGCCACCACCTTGACCCACGCGTGCCGATCCATCTCCGGCGGCACCGTGTGCAGCCCGAGCAAGGTGGGGACGACGTCGCAGCCCGTTCCCTGGCCCGCCTGGCGGATGAGGCGAAGGAGTCGCAGCTCCTGCTCGATCGACGCTCCGTACCCGCTCTTCACCTCGACCGTGGTGACGCCGCCGCGGGTGAGGCGCGCAAGGCGTTGCCTGGCTCCTTCCAAAAGGTGCTCGTCCGAGGCTGCCCGGGTCGATTGCACCGTCGAGATGATTCCCCCGCCCGTCTGCGCGATCTCCGAATAGGTGGCGCCGGACAGCCGCTGCGCGAACTCCGCGGAGCGGTCCCCCGCGAAGAGCAAGTGCGTGTGCGGGTCGACGAAGCCAGGAGTGACCAACGCCCCGGCCGCGTCGATCTCGACCGCCGCCCGGTCGCGCTGCAGCTCGCCGCGCGCGATCTTCTCGCTCAGCTCGTGGTCGGGCCCCGCGAAGGCGATGCGGTCACCTTCGATCGCGACCGCGCCGTCCTCGACGAGGGCGAGGGGCCCGTCTCCGGGCGCCGCCTGGGCGCCCTCCATCGTCGCGAGCCGCGCGTGGCGGATGGACAGCGAGATCATCGCGTCAGCCCCGGAATCTGCACGCCGCGTTCGCGAGCCACCTGGATGGCCTCCTCGTATCCGGCGTCGGCGTGGCGCAGGATGCCCATCGCCGGGTCGCTCGTCAGGACCCGTTCCAGCCGCCGGGCAGCGGCGTCGGTACCGTCGGCGACGATCACCTGTCCCGCGTGGAGCGAGTAGCCGATGCCCACGCCTCCGCCGTGGTGGAACGACACCCACGAGGCGCCGTTCACCGCGTTGACCAGCGCGTTCAGGATGGGCCAATCGGCGATGGCGTCGGACCCGTCCTTCATCGCCTCGGTCTCCCGGTTGGGAGAGGCGACCGATCCACAGTCGAGGTGGTCGCGCCCGATCACCAGCGGCGCCTTCACCCGGCCGCTGCGGACCAGCTCGTTGAAGACGAGGCCTGCCCGCGCGCGCTCGCCGTAGCCCAGCCAGCAGATTCGGGCGGGAAGCCCCTGGAACTGGACCCGCTCGCGCGCCAGCCGCAGCCAGCGGTGCAGGGCGGGTTTGTCGGGGAACTCGGCGATGAGCGCGTCGTCCGTCGCCCGGATGTCGGCAGGGTCGCCCGAGAGCGCGACCCAGCGGAATGGACCCGCCCCTTCGCAGAACAGCGGCCGGATGTAGGCAGGCACGAATCCAGGGTACGCGAATGCGTCGGCTGCGCCACCTTCTTGCGCCTCGGCCCGCAGGTTGTTTCCGTAATCGAAGACGTGTGCGCCGCGGCGGCGGAGCTCCAGCATGGCGCGCACGTGCTCCGCCATGCTGGCCCGTGCGCGTCGCACGTACTCCTTCTCGTCGCGCGCGCGCAGCTCCGCGGCCTGTTCCATGGTCACGCCCGCCGGGACATACCCGTTCAAGGGATCGTGCGCGGAGGTCTGGTCGGTGAGCAGGTCGGGGACCACTCCGCGCCGCACGAGCTCCGGCAGCGCCTCGGCGGCGTTCATGACCACGCCGATGGAGACTGCCTCGCCGCGATCCCGCGCCTGACCGGCCCGGCGGAGCGCCGCGTCGAGCGAAGGCGCCTCCTCATCGAGGTAGCGCTGGGCGAGCCTGCGGCGCAGGCGTCGGGGATCCACCTCGAATCCGAGGAACACCGCGCCAGCCATCGCTGCGGCCAGCGGCTGCGCGCCGCCCATGCCCCCCAGACCGGAGCTGACCACCAGCCGCCCCGACAGGTCCTCGCTGCCGAAGTGCCGCCTGCCCGCGGCGACGAAGGTTTCGTAGGTGCCCTGCAGGATTCCCTGCGTGCCAATGTAGATCCACGACCCAGCCGTCATCTGCCCGTACATGGTGAGGCCCGCCCGCTCCAGCTCGCGGAACTTCTCCCAGGTGGCCCACTTCGGCACCAGGTTCGAGTTGGCGATGAGCACGCGCGGCGCGTCGGGATGCGTGCGCAGGACGCCGACCGGCTTGCCGCTCTGCACCAGCAGCGTCTCCTCGCCGCCCAGCGTCCGCAGGCAGGCGCAGATCCGCTCGTACGACGGCCAGTCGCGCGCCGCCTTCCCGCTGCCGCCATACACGACCAGCTCGTCGGGTCTCTCCGCCACCTCGGGGTCGAGATTGTTCTGCAGCATGCGGAGCGCTGCTTCCTGCACCCAGCCCTTGCACGACAGGGCCGACCCTCGCGGAGCGCGGACGGCGTGCGGCATTCGCACCTCCTGCCCGGCGGGATTACCATGGCCGGATGGACGAGTGGCGCCGGAACCTGATCGAGGACGACGAGGGTCGCATCGCGCAGCTCTTGAAGAGCGCGCGTCGCGTCGCGGTGCTGGGGATCAAGACCGAAGCGCAGAGCGGGCAACCCGCTTTCTACGTCCCCGCGGCGCTGCAGAAGATGGGGCTTTCCATCGTCCCGGTGCCCGTCTATTTCCCGGCCGTGCAGGAGATCCTCGGCGAGAAGGTCTACCGGAAGGTCAGCGACGTGCCGGGCGAGATCGACATCGTCGACGTCTTCCGCCGGCCGTCCGACGTCGCCCAGCACCTGCCCGATCTGCTCGCCAAGCGCCCGCGCGCCGTCTGGTTGCAGAGCGGCATCCGCGACGACCGCAGCGCCGAAGCCCTCGCCCGCGCCGGCATCCTCGTCATCCAGGACCGCTGCCTCATGGTCGAGTATCGCGCCGTGAAGTCCTGAGAAGCGTTTCGCGCGGAGGAGGCGCTTCCGCGAGCCACTTGCGGGGGGACCCTCACCGTCCCGGCCGCGCCCAGCAAGGTCAGGGTCGCCATCGTTCGGGCAGCGTCGGCTCACGGTGCCGATCGAACCAGGCGATCCACGGGATCAGCGCCCACCCGATGAGCGCGCTCTCCGCGACCACCTGCGAGCTAGGAGGCTCGCCGGCGGCGAGGGTCGATGCGTAGGCGACGAGCAGGAAGGCGACGAATCCCCACAAGCCCCACGTTCCCGCCCGGTCCCGCGGCCGCGTCGTGCGGGCGTACACGGCCACGCCGGCGACGAACAGCGCTCCCTCGAGCGCGACGGTCGCCGCGGGCGAGGTCCACAGACCGAGCCCGACCCGGGGATCTGCGCCCGGCGCGAGCTGGAGATCCGGCCGGTGCGTGATCCAGTCGAGCACCCAGTGCGAGACGACCAACGCGCCCACGAGGGCTGCTCCGCGGGCGTATCCGGTCCGGGAGCGGTAGACGAGCGCGAATCCGACGCCCCAGACGATCGCCATCAGCAGGCTGTGGGTCCACGGATAGTGCACGAATCGCAGCTTGAGGAACGGGCTCGGCGCCGCCGGGTCGATGCGGACCGTCTCCACCCCGAGCAGCACGAGGACCGGCCAGATCAGATCGAGCAATTGCGCCGCGGCGATGAGCGTCGCAACCGAGGTGCGCGGCGCCACCTTCTTCGCCGCGAACGCCACCGCGAAGTGCCCGATGAACATCCGGGCACAGTACTCGCCGGCGCGCTGCCGGATCTACTGGTCGGGGGTGGCGAGGGCGGCGGCCGTCGCCGGCGTTCCGGCGGGCGACGCCGCCACCGCCTTGGCCACCGTGCCGACGCGGTCCGCCTCGAACATCGCCAGGCCGAGCTGCTCCTTCTGCTCGGGGACCTTCTTACGCAGCCGGGCGCGCGCCTGCTGAGCCTGGGCGAAGGCGTCCGCGCTGTTCTGTCCGCGCAAGAGCCGCGCCCGGTAGTCGACCACTCCGAGGAGCTGGTGCCAGAGCGCGTCGTAGAGCTTCTCGAAATGGTCGCGCATCTCGGGCTCCAGCGCCGAGCCGGGCACCTCCGCCGGCGCGCCGTCGACGAGCACGACCACGGTATCCAGCGTGCCGAACCCGCTCTGCGAGCGGTCGACGAGCGCGAGCGCCTCGTGAGTGACCATCGGGTAATCGTCGTCGAGAACGGCGAAGCGCAGCGTGCCCGGATCGACGAGCTGCACGAACACGGCGCGGCCGCCGAAGGGGAACGTCAAAGCGCGCGACTGCTCGGCGAACAGGTCCTTCACCATCCGGTCCCGATCCTGCGCGGTGATCTCCGATCGCAACCCGCCGTCCCGGCGCGGGACCTTGAGCGTGTCCAGCTCCTCGCGCAACTGGTCGATGCCGACCACCACGTTCAGCGCCGCGGCGTCGGTGTAGCCGGCGTGGAAGACGCCCACCAGCTCCGGCTCGGACGTCCGGCAAGACACCGCGAAGACCGGGCTGCCGCTGTTTCCCGCGCTCAGCAGCGCGTCGATGACGAAGTCGCTGTGGCTCCAGCCCTTCTCGGTATCCTCGGTATACGGATTGACGACCTTGCCGACGCTCAGCGCGGAGAAGGCGCCGAGCGGGAACCCGCGCACCTGCACCAGGTTTCCCGGCCGCAGCGCGCTGGAACGGCCGAAGCGGAACGGCATCAGCGGCAGGAGCTTGTGCGCCTTGACGATGGCGATGTCGGCGGCGGCGTCGGAGAGCACCTTCGTGAGCGGGAGGTGCCCCGGCTCGTAGTCGTCGTCCTCGCTGCGCACGATCTTGAGCTGCTCGCGCACCTTCTTGCTGCCCGGCGGCACGCCGTCGACGGCGTGCTCGTCGTCGGTGACCTCGGGCCGCTCGGCCACGTGCTGGTTGGTGGCGATCAGCGTCTCGCCGTCGCGCGCGCGGTAGGCGAAGCCGGTGCCGTGGACGACCGAGCGGACGAAGCCGCGGCGCAGCTTGCCGTCGCGGCCGTAGTAGACGTGCTCGTAGGTGGCGGTGTTGCGGATGGAGAAGACGAACTGCTCGCGAACGCCGTCGAGGACCTGCGAGGCGACGGCGGCCGGGATCGCATCCGCATAATCGCCTTCGCACAGCGGCTGCTTCTGCGGCGCGGCCGCGGCCGGCGGCGCGACCGGCGCCTTTTTCACGCGGGATTTCGCGGGTTGGACCGGCGCGGCGAGGACCAGCGCTGCCAGAACGAAGACCATGCCCTCGCCTCCTCCCAAGGAAGCTAACGAGCCGCTCCCGGGCTGCAAGGGAGCGGGCGAACGCTCGTCCGGCCACCTTGCCCGACCCCGGACCGGGGTCTATGGTGCCGCGCCATGCCTTCCAAGATCCGCGTCGTCGCCGCAATGCTGGAAAAGGACGGCAAATACCTGATCACCCAGCGACGCCCCACCGCAACCCTCCCCCTTCTCTGGGAATTCCCCGGCGGGCGAGTGGAGGAAGGGGAGACCGACGAGGCCGCTCTGGCGCGCGAGCTGAAGGAGGAGATGGGGATCGACGTCGAAGTGCGCGACCGCGTGATCCACGTGCAGCACTCGTACCCCAATTACGACATCGATTTCTGCGTCTACAGCTGCAAGCTCATCGCGGGGCGCATCGCCCACCACCGGGTGCACGATCATCGCTGGGTGGCCCCGCAGGACCTGAACCAATACGAATTCCCCGCCGCCGACGAAAAGACCGTCGCGCAGCTGCTCGATCTGACCCACTGATCCGCTTACCGCTTGCGGCGTGCGGCTTGCGTGGGGTGGCTAGCGCCCCCCTGTCCCCCCGCCCAGCTCGATGCAGACGAGCGAGCGGTCGTGATTCTGGCCTGTTCTGCCAGCCGCAAGCCGCAAGCCGTTACCCGAAAAAAACGTTTTGCTTGCGACTCCTCCGCCGGGTCTTACCTTCACCTACGGGGGAGCGACGTCTCCGGAGGGGAGCAACAGGATGATTGGAAAGCCCAACCCACGCGGGAAGAAGATCGACAAGCAAGGAGGCACCGGTCCACGGTTCGGTTCGCCGCTGGCCTACGTGCTGCTCGTGCTGGTCGCATTCCTCTTGCTGCGCACGCTCTTCCAGGACGCCGGCTTCCAGCGCGTCCCCTATAGCCGGCTGCTGGATCGCATCCAGAGCGACGGCTGCGCCAAGGTGGTGCTCAGCCAGGACTGGGTGAAGTGCTATCCGAAGGGCGCCGAAGGGTCGGCGTCCCGCGGCGAGCTGCCCTGGTTCGCCGTGCGCGTGCAGGGCGACACGACCCTCATCCCGCTGCTCGAGTCGAAGCACATCGAGTACGAGGCGGTGGCCGAATCGTCCACCACCGACATGATCTGGATGCTGGCGGTGCCCATCGGGCTGGGCCTCCTCTTCGTGAGCTGGCTCACGCG
>JBJMQJ010000273.1:0-3799 GCA_045802765.1 Myxococcales bacterium | reverse complement strand
TACTCGGTGAGGTCCGGCCAGGTGGCCATTGCGCTAGCCCGCGCCTCTCTCCCAGCCCGCCCGCCGGGTGAGCCGAACCAAGGTCATGTCGTCGTTGCGCGTTCCTTCTTCGCGCGCCTGCGCCACCAGGGTTTCGAAGTCTTCCTGCGTGCGGATGCCCGTCGGACCGATCGCTTGCCAGACCGGCTCGCCTTTCTCCGCGCGCCGCAGGAGCCACGCCGACAGCGCGTCCGAGGCGAAGAAGAGGATGTCGTTGGGCCCGAGGACGCCCTCGCTGACCCGCACGTGCGGCAACGGGTCGTCGCCCGCCTTCTTCAGCGAGCCCACCAGGAACGGGCTCGACCCGAACTCCTCGGAGTGGCTCAGCGGGAAGGAACGCAGGAGCTCCATCTGCTCGGGCAACCCGGTCACGTGGAGCAGGCAGCAGTCGCCGATGGCCACCGCCCGCCAGCCGCGATTCACCGCGTTCAGCGAGGCGCCGACGAATGCCGCATACGCCCCGCGACCTGCCTTCTCGGCGGCGTACCAGGGCAGCGGACGGCCGCGGATCTTCTGCTTCCACAGCCGCCGGATCGCGTCCAGGCCGTCGAAGAAATCCGCTCCGCTCGGGCGGCCGCGGACGAAGTTCTCCACCAGGAGCGCCGCCCAGAGCGCGGAGAAGCTGCTCTCCGTCGCGCCGTCGGCGACGGCGACCCGGCAACGCGTGGGCGAGTCCGAACCGCGGATCGCCCACGCGTCCTCGTACTCGGTGCGGGCGTTCCCGGCCTTCTGGCACGAGAACGCCTCGACCGAGAACGGCGCCGGACTGACCGGATGGAGTGCGTCGATCACCGGAGGTTCGCGGGGCGGGTTCCGATGTCGAGGAACTGGATGATCTGCACCGGCTGCGCGTTGAAGACGAAGCCGCGCGCCCCCTCGTCCGCCGGCATTCCCAGCTCCTTGGCGCGCGAGATCATGAACGGCGTCAGGTTGCTCGACATCTCGAAGAGCTGCTTGGCGAACTTGTCCGGCAGGCTGTCGGAGCTGGCGGGAAGCTCGATGGGGTTTCCGGCCGCCGAGGACAGGTGGAGGTTGAAGACCAGCGCCGCGCCGTCGTCACTGCCGAGGGAGCAGAGGGCCTTGGCCTCCTGGACCGGATCGCCGTCGGTCGACTCGCCGTCGGTGATGTTGATGACGATCGGCGGGAAGCCCTTCGGGTGCTCGGCGACCCACCGCTGGACGATGTCCGCGGCCATCTTGAAGGCGGAGCTCATCGGCGTGCCGCCCGCGTGCTTCGCCTCGAACCAGAGCGGGAACTTCACCGTCTGCTCCACCAGCCCGCCGTTGCCGTCGTCGGCCTTCTTCACCCGGTCCTCGATGCGCAGCGGATTGTTGGCCAGCTCGCTGATCGGCACCAGGTCCTTGCCGGTCATCGCCCCGTCGAACGCGGACTTCACCACGCTGTCCTGCCCGTAGCCGATCACCGCAACGTGGAAGTAGTCGTAGATCGAATCGCCCTTGGCGCAGCGGATGGACAGGTTGTGAAGCAGCTTGTTGATGATGGTGGCGAGCTCGTCGGCCTTGCGCCGATCGCTGCTGCCGCCGAACGGATCTTCCATCGAGGCCGACTGGTCGAGAAGGAAGATGAAACACCCTGGGTTCTTGCGACTGATCTCAGCGCTGTACATGCTGGCTCCTTTTCTTCGCCTTCTTGGCGCGTTTGACTTTGTGGGACTTGATCTTCTTGGAGGGGACGTAGACCTGGTCGGAACGCCGCTCGCTCACCGCGGGGCTTCTCTCCACGTTCGCGGTGAGCTCCTTGGATTGCAGGAGCGCCGGGATCGCGGGCAGCGCCTGCTCGCCGAGGACCATCGGTCCGATCCAGCCGATCAGCCCCGCCATGATGAGCGCAATCCCGACGTGGAACAGCTCGAGCGTTCCACCGACCTGCGCGCCTCCGCAGGCCGGGCAGGCCGCCCCGGTCCCCGCTTGGGGGAACCAGGTCAGACGGCATGCTCGGCACCGCAACAGGCTCGTGGTCAGCATGGAATCGATCCGCGCACGAGACTAGTACGGCTGCTCGCGCCGTCCACTGCGCGACCTGCTCACATCGGCTCTCCTCGGAGATGCCGCGGCTGCGCAGGTGTGCCGCAACCCGCGACCTGATTGGCCGGGTGGGCAAGGCGGGCGGAGGCTGGCAGGGAGACCTACAAGTTGCCTTGCATCCGAGACGAGGCAGGTCCCCGCGCCGGCGCAAGAATCGTCGGTGTCGGACGATTCATTCGCGGCGAGGGTTCCGTCGTTCGTCGGGAGGGCGCGCTAGTACTTCTTGCTGTCGCTCTTCGACCCGCTCTCTCCCTTGTTGTCGCTCTTGTCGCTCTTGTCCTTCGATTGGATCTCGAGCTTCGTCGCTTGGTTCGAGCTGGGGTCCAAGCTCGCGCGGACCTGGTCGCCTTCCTTCAGCTGCTCCAGCCCCGCCTGCGTGCCATCGCGCATGACGGTCGCGTCGGCGGCGATCTTCAGCTCCTTCTCGCCGCCGGTGGCGGAGGAGATCTTCACGGACCGCTTGTCCTTGTCGACCTTCTTCACCACGCCGGACAGCTCACTGCTGGCGCTCGCCGACGTGCCGGTCTGGCTCGACGCGCTCAGGCTGCCGGACGACTTGTCCGACGAGCTGGTGCTCGCCGACGACTGGCTCGACGGGCTCGTGCTCGCGGACGACGACTTGTCCGACGAGCTGGTGCTCGACGACGGGCTCGTGCTCGCGGACGACGACTTGTCCGACGAGCTGGTGCTCGACGACGGGCTCGTGCTCGCGGACGACGACTTGTCCGACGAGCTGGTGCTTGCCGACGACTGGCTCGACGGGCTCGTCGTGGACGACGACTGGCTCGACGGGCTGGTCGTAGCCGACGACTGGCTCGAGGGGCTCGACTTGTCCGACGTGCTCGCCGTCGACGACTGGCTCGACGAAGTCTGCGCCGCGGCGGTGGTCACGCCGAACAACGCTGCCGCTGCTACTCCGATGAGAAACGTCTTCATCTTTTCACCTCCTCTCGGGATCGACCAACGTACGAAATGCGGTGGACCGGCGAAATCCGTGGCAGACCGCAGCCGCAGACCGCGCGGCGCTCCAGCCGCACCCGCGTAGAGCCGCCGAGCGAACGGGCGGCCGTGACGCCAGGTCGGCGGTCCGCTCGACTACGCCGTGCCGGTCGGACGATCGGCGAAGTCCCGCTCGTACATTCGCAAAAGCGCCAGCAGGAACGCGATCACGAGCGGCCCCGCGATGATTCCGAGCAGCCCGAACATCGTGATCCCGCCGAGCAGGGCGAGAAAGACGAGCCCGGTATGCATTTCGACCTTCCCGCGCATGGCCAGCGGCTTGACGACGTTGTCGGCCGCGGTCAACAGCACGCCGCACCAGACGCCGACGAAGATGGCCGCCGTCAGATGGCCGGTGAGGACGAGCAAGGCGATGACTGGAATCCAGATGAGCGCGGTGCCGACGACCGGCACGAACGAGGCGACGAGCGTGGCGATCCCGAGAAAGATGGCGTGGGGTACATGCGCGAGCGCGAATCCGATCGTCGCGAGGACGGCCTGCACGAGGGCGGTCAGCGCGGCGCCGACGAGGGTGGCGCTCGAGACGTTGGCGAACTCCTGCAGCAGCTCCTCCGTCTGGGCTGCCTGCAAGGGGGAGATCCTGCCGAGCAGGCGAATGAGGTGCCGCCCGTCCACCAGCAGGAAGAAGAAGGCCGCTAGCATGATGAACGCGCTGGCGAGCGCGCCGACCGAGGCACCCACCAACGCCGGGCCG
>JBJMQJ010000272.1:0-13233 GCA_045802765.1 Myxococcales bacterium | reverse complement strand
GAGGCTGGTCAGGGACGCCGCCCCGACGACGAAACCGACCACGGCGGTGGCGAGCGCCACTCCGACGGCGCTGCGCGCCCCCTGCTCGAGCGAGGTGCGCAGAGCGTCGAGCGCCGGGGTCCTTCCCGGGTTGAGCAGCGCGACGGCGAATGCCGCGGCGAGGAAGAGGAAGGCGCTCGGCTCCGTTCCGGCGCCGCCCAGGACGCCCGCCGCGAACGCGGCCGCGGGGAAGAGCACGTACCAGCGGCTGCGCAGCGGGACGCGCTGGACGAGGATCGCGCGGCCTTCTTCCCACGCCCAGGCGACGGCAAAGGTAGAGACGATCGCCCAGAAACCCGCGAACAGCGGCGTGTAGTTCGCGACGAGCAGGTAGATCATCAAGCCGACCGGCAGCAGCAGGTGGCCGCGGCTGCGAAGCACGGCGCGGAAGGAGGGCAGCTCCTCCTTGCGCAGCCCGCGCAGGCCGGTGCGCTTTGCCTCGTAGTGCACCATCAACCAGACGGACAGGTAGTAGAGGATGGCCGGAATGGCGGCGGCGACGATGATCTTCGCGTAGGGGATGCCGAGGAACTCCGCCATGAGGAACGCGGCGGCGCCCATCACCGGCGGCATGATCTGCCCGCCGGTGCTGCCGGCGCCCTCGACCGCCGCGGCGAATTCGGGGCGGTAGCCGGCGCGCTTCATCACCGGGATGGTGAAGGCGCCGGTCGACGCGGCGTTCGCCACCGCCGAGCCGTTCAGCATGCCCATGAAGCCCGTCGCGATGACCGCCACCTTGGCGGGGCCGCCCGGGCTGCGCCCGGCGAGCGCCATGGCGCCGTCGTTGATGAGCTGCGACAGGCCGGTGGCGCCGAGGATGGCGCCGAAGAGGATGAAGAGGAACATGTAGGTCGCGGAAACCGAGAGCGTGATGCCGAAGACGCCCTCCGTGCCGAAGAACATGTGCTCGATGATCCGATCGACGCCGTACCCGCGGTGGCCGAGGATGCCGGGAATCCAGCGGCCGGCGTATGCATAGACGAGGAAGGCGACCGCCATGATGAGGATCTCCTTCCCCAGCACGCGGCGCGCGGCCTCGAGGAGCAGGAGCATCCCGGCGGCGCCCAGCCACAGCTCCCAGCCGTAGACGACCCCGTTGCGCAGGACCAGTCCCTTGAAGTTGTAGAAGAGGTACCCGATGGTCCCGACGGACGCGCACGCCAGCGCCCAATCGAGCGCGGCGGGCTTCCGGCGCTCCGAGCGGCTCGTCGCCGGGAACAAGAGGAAGGCGAGCACCATGATGCACGTGAGGTGGAGGGAGCGCTGCTTGAGCGCCTCGAGCGGTCCGGTGCCCGCGGTGTAGAGCTGAAAGAGGGACAAACCGATCGCCACCGCGGCGGCGATCGCGCCCGGAGCGCCCGACAGCTTGCGGAACCGAGCCTCGCGGTCGTACTTCGCGACCACCTCGGCGACGGTCTGCTCCACTTCGGGCCTCAGTTGGTCAGACCTTTTTCCTTGAAGAAACGCGCGGCGCCGGGATGCAGGTCGACCACCCCGCTGATCCCCTTGAGGCCGTCCTGGAGCTTGAACGCCTTCATCGCCGCGTGCGCGCTCGAGAGCCGCGCCGTGTCCGCGTACATCGCCTGCAGCAGATCGTGCACCAGGTCCTCCGCGAGATCGGCGCGCACGATGAGGATGTTGGTCACCGCCACGGTCTTCACGTCGCGGTCCTGCCCCTTGTAGCTGTTCGCCGGAATGGTGAACGCGGTGTACCAGGGGTACTTCGCGGTGAGCTGCTGCACGTACGCGTCGGTCAGCGAGAGCAGCCTGCCCTCGCCCGAGGTCATGACGTCGAGCACCGCCGCGGTGGGCACGCCGCCGGCGAGCATCACCGCCTCGGCGTGCTTGTTCTTGAGCTGCTCGACGGCCTGGTTGTAGTCCATGTAGTCGGCCTTGAGATCGTCGCGGGCGCGGTAATCGAGCCCCAGGATGGCCAGCATCTCGCGGCTGTTCAGCTCGGTGGCGGAGTTCTGCGGCCCGGGCACGAACTTCTTGCCCTTGAGGTCCGCGAGGCCCTGCACGCGCGATTCCTTGCGCACCACCCAGTGCACGACGTTCGGGTAGAGCTGGGTCATCCCCTTGAAGTGCGTCTGCTTGCCTTGGTCCTTGTACGCGTCGACGCCGTTCACCGCCTGGTAGACGACCCCGGTCTGCGCGATGGCGACTTCCGCATCGCGCCTGGCCATGAGCTGGATGTTGTGCGGCGTTCCGTTGGTCGCCTGCGCCGACGCTTTCACTCCCGGAAGCTTGTCGTTCCAGAGCTGCGCGATGGCGTTCCCGATCGGGTAGTACGCGCCGCCGGTGGTCGCGGTGGCGACGTTGATGTTGACGCTCCGAGCGGGCGTTCCCGCCGGCTTCTGCTGCTCCTTCTCGGACTTGCCGCCGGAGCAGGCGGCGATCCCGGACGCGACCAGACAGACGACCAGCGCGCGCATCTTGAAACCCCCGGCGGCCGGACCGGCCGTGCCGCGTCTCAAAAGCATAGCGCCGTCCCGTCGGCCGCGGCTACTCTGCGCTCCATGAAGAGCCGCTGGTCCGACGGCGAGGCGCGCGAGTTCTCCCATCGATACGGCGCCCAATGGGGCGAGGCGCTTGCCGTGCGCGTCTATACGTCGCGGCTCATCGGCAAGGACGCCGACCTCGTCATGCACGGCGGCGGGAACACCTCCGTCAAGACGACGAAGCGGACCCTCCTGGGCGACGAGGTGGAGGCGCTCTGCGTGAAGGGGAGCGGATGGGACCTCGATTCCATCGAGCCGCCCGGCTTCCCCGCGCTCGACCTGGCGTATCTGCGCCGGCTCCGCAAGCTCGAGGCGCTCTCCGACGAGGAGATGGTGAACCAGCTCCGCACCCACCTGTTCGACGCCAGCGCTCCCAATCCCTCGGTGGAGACGCTCCTGCACGCCTTCCTGCCCCACACCTTCATCGACCACACCCACGCCGACGCCATTCTCGCGCTGACCAATCAGCCGGACGGGGCCGAGCTGATCCGCAAGGCGCTCGGGAACGACGTGGTGATCGTGCCCTACGTGATGCCGGGGTTCCGGCTGGCCAAGCTCGCGGCCGAGATGTTCGAGGGAATGCCGGCGGCGAACGGGATGGTGCTGCTCAAGCATGGCCTGTTCACCTTCGCATCCGACGCGCGCGAGAGCTACGAGCGCACCATCGAGTACGTGGATCGGGCGGAAACCTTCCTGCGCAAGCGCGGCCGACCGAACGCCGCGGCGCGCCCGCCGGGGAGTGACGCCGCCGCGGCCGCCGCGCGGATGGCTCGGGTGGGGCCCATCCTGCGCGGCCTGCTGGCGGCGCGCGGAGCCGGTCCCGATCAACCCGTCCGCCGTGTCGTCCTCGAGCACCGCGCCACGGACGATCTGCTGGCGCTGATCGCGGCGCCCGGGTGCGCTTCGCTGGCCGCTCGCGGCCCGCTCACTCCGGATCACGTGATCCGGACCAAGCCGAAGCCGCTCTTCCTTGCCGACCCGGCGCTGGACGATCCGGAGGCACTTCGGGAGCAGCTCTCCCGCGCCATCGACGCCTATCGCGCTGCCTACGACGCGTATTTCGCCGAGCAGGTGCGCGCGAAAGGCGTCAGTCGCACCAAGCTCGATCCAGACCCGCGCGTCCTCCTCGTTCCCGGAGTGGGGATCGTGTGCGCGGGCAGGACGCGCACGGATGCCTCAATCGCCGCGGACATTTCGGAGCACACGCTGCGGATCAAGGACGCGGCGGAGGCGCTGGGCCGGTACGAGCCCCTCGACGACTCCGACCTGTTCGACATGGAGTACTGGAGCCTGGAGCAGGCCAAGCTGGGGAAGGAAACCGAGAAGCCGCTCGCGCGCCAGGTGGCGCTGGTGACCGGCGCCGCCGGCGCCATCGGCGTGGGCATCTGCGCCGAGCTGGCGAGGTCGGGCGCTCACGTCGTGCTGACCGACGTGGACGCCGACGCGCTGGAGCGCGCGCGGACCAAGCTGGCGCAGATCGCCGGCGGCAGCGCCTGCGCCGCCGTGCGGATGGACGTGACGGACGAAGCTTCGGTGGAAGCGGCGTTCGACCAGGCCTGCCGCACGTTCGGCGGAGTCGACGTGGTCGTCGCGAATGCCGGCATCGCGCACGTGAGCGCGCTCGCGGAAACCGAGGCGCCGCAGTTCCGCAGGGTGATGGACGTGAACCTGGTCGGCTATTTCCTCACGCTGCGGGCGGCCGCGCGCGTCCTGCGCGCGCAGGGGACGGGCGGCAACGTCATCGTCAACGCGTCGAAGAACGTCTTCGCGCCCGGCGCGGACTTCGGCGCGTATAGCGCCTCCAAGGCGGCCGGCCACCAGCTCGGCAAGGTCGCCGCCATCGAGCTGGCCCCGCTCGGCGTCCGGGTGAACATGATCAACGCCGACGCGGTGTTCGCCGAGGGAGACACGCCGTCGGGGCTGTGGCGGGAGATCGGCCCCGACCGCGCGCGCTCGCGGGGGCTCGCGCCCGAGAAGCTGCAGCAGTTCTACCGGGACCGGAACCTCTTGCACGCGGAGGTGACCGGGGCACAGGTCGGCCGCGCGGTGGTCTTCTTCGCTTCCAACCAGACGCCGACGACGGGAGCCACGTTGCCGGTCGACGGCGGCATCGCCGCCGCCTTCCCGCGCTGAGCGGTTTCCGGAGGTACGGGCCGCTCCTGCTTTACAGCGACTCGCCGCGGGTGTAACCGCGCAGCGCAGTCCGGGGGCTCTCGCTTGATCCCGATCCGCGACACCATCCCGCATCGCCGCGCCCCGGTCATGACCTGGGCGATCATCGCGGTGAACGTCGCGATCTTCCTCTACGAGCTGAGCCTCCCGCCGCAGGACCTCGAACGCCTCTTCTACGCCTTCGGCGTCGTGCCGGCCCGCTACAGACATCCCGAATGGGCGCAGTGGATGGGGCTGCCGATGGACAGCTACTGGCCGTTCCTCACCTGCATGTTCCTGCACGGCGGCTGGGCACACGTCATCGGCAACATGTGGTCCCTCTGGATCTTCGGCGACAACGTCGAGGACAAGATGGGACCCTGGCGCTTCCTCCTCTTCTACCTGCTCACGGGCGTGGCCGCGGGGCTGACCCACTACTTCCTCAATGCCGAGTCGGCCGTCCCGACGGTGGGCGCCTCGGGCGCGATCGCCGGCGTCCTGGGCGCGTACTTCATCCTCTTCCCGCGCTCGCAGATCGTCGTCCTGCTGCCCATCTTCTTCTTTCCCTTCTTCTTCCAGCTGCCCGCCGTCGCCTACCTGCTCTTCTGGTTCCTCAGCCAGATCCTCGGTGGAGCAATGGCGGGCCTGTCGTCCTCGCAGGTGTCGGGCATCGCCTTCTGGGCACACGTGGGAGGCTTCGTCGCCGGCGTGGCCCTGCATCGTCTCTTCATCTCGCCGGAGCGAGACCGCCCCCGACGCTTCCAGCGAGACGAGGTCGGCATCGAGGGGGCTTGGGCGGGCTGGCCATGAACGGAGCCGGAGCGCAGGGCGGAATCGACATCGGCCAGATCTTCTGGCTGTTCTTCATCCTCTCGGCGCTGCAGCCGGTGCTGAAGCAGAAGTTGCTGGAGAACGCCCGGCAGCGCCTGCTGGCGCGGATCGAGCGGGGCCGCAACACGCGCGTCATCCTGCTCGTCCACCGGCAGGAGACGATGAGCCTCTTGGGCTTTCCCCTCATGCGGTACATCGACATCAACGACTCCGAGGACGTCATGCGCGCCATCGAGCTGACGGACCCGGAGGTGGGCATCGATCTGGTGCTCCACACCCCTGGCGGGCTGGTGCTTGCCGCGACGCAGATCGCGCGCGCCATCCACAACCGGAAGGGCAAGGTGACCGTGCTCGTGCCGCACTACGCGATGTCCGGCGGGACGCTGATCGGCCTGGCGGCCGACGAGATCGTCATGTCACCGCACGCCGTGCTGGGGCCGGTCGATCCGCAGCTGGGGGAGTATCCCGCTGCCTCGATCGTCAAGGCGATCTCGCGGAAGCCGATCGCCGAGGTGGACGACAAGACGCTCATCCTCGCGGACGTGGGCGAGAAGGCGCTCGTCCAGCTACGCGAGAGCACGCGCGAGCTGCTCACCCGCAGCCAGCCGCCGGAGAAGGCGAGCGAGCTCGCCGGGCTGCTCGCGACGGGAACCTGGACGCACGACTTTCCCATCACGTTCGACGTGGCGCAGAAGCTCGGCCTCAAGGTGCGGTCCGACATCCCGCCGGAGTTCCTGCAGCTCATGAGCCTCTTCCCGCAGCCGGTGCGGCGCCAGCCCTCCGTCGAGTACATTCCGACCCGGCGGCGCGCGGAGCAGCCGTCGCCCTCCCACGGCCCGGCCTGACCGGAAGCGACGGTCCGGCCCGCGAAAGGCATGATGCGGGCGCTCATCTTCGATCTCGACGGCACCCTGGTCGACACGGTCTATGCGCACGTCTTCGCCTGGCAGAAGGCGCTCGACGAGGCCGGGATGCCCATCGACGGCTGGCGCATCCACCGGCGGGTGGGAATGAGCGGCGGGCTCTTCACCCGCGCGGTGGCGCGCGAGGTCGGCCACGATCTGACGCCCGAGCAGGCAGAGGCGCTCCAGCGCCGGCACGGCGAATTGTTCCGGCAGCTCCTGCCCGAGCGCCGCCCGTTGCCCGGCGCCGTCGCCCTGCTCCGGCGTCTGCGCGAAGCCGGAGTGCCGCACGGGATCGCCACGTCGGGCCGGCGGCCCGAGATCGACGGATCCCTCGCCGCGCTGCAGGTCCCGAACGAGACCGTGGTGGTGGAGCGCGGCGACGTGAGCCGCGCCAAGCCGGCGCCGGATCTGTTCCTCGCCTGCCAGCAGCGGCTGGGCGTCTCGGCCCAGGACTGCTACGTGGTGGGCGACGCCGTCTGGGACCTGCTCGCAGCCCGCCGCGCCGAGATGCTGAGCGTCGGGGTGCTCAGCGGTGGGTACGGGGAAGACGAGCTCATCCGCGCCGGCGCCTACCGCGTCTACCGCGACACCGCCGAGCTGGACACGTGGCTGGACGAGCTGGGCGTTCTCGACTGACGGTTTCTGGGTGCTCCCCGCCCCCGCTGTTATCGTTTTTCGAGCGGGTTTCCAACGGGGGGACGATGCGAGGAAGCACGGTCTACCTGGAGCGGGTGGTGGAATGCCGCTCGGCGCCCGAGGCGCTCTGGCCGATCCTGGCGGACACCGAGCGCTTCAACCGCGCCGTCGGGCTCTCGCGCATCGACGTCCGCCCGCTGGAAGGCGCAGGCGCCGCGCGCTTCCTCATCGCCACCACCCTGGGCGGGTTTCGCGTCGAGTACGAGGAGCGCCCCGCCGAGTTCGTCGAGAACGAGCGATTCAAGTTCCTCCGGGTGCTGCGCCGCGGGCCGGTCCGTTCCATCGAGACAGGATTCGAGCTGCGCCCACGCCCCCTGGGCACCGACGTGGTGCTCTCGCTGCGCATCGCTCCCCGGTGGTCGCCGTTCGCGCCGATCGCGCGCCTCAACGGCTGGCGTACGTTGCGCGCGTTCGCGCGGGAGGTGGCGCGCATCGATTCCGAGGCGACGGGCGGCGGCCCGATCGGGATTGCCGCAGCGGCGGCGCCCGCCGACGTGAGCGCCTTCGGGCGGGCGGCGGCGGCGCTGCGCATGGCCATCGCGCAGGAGCGTCGCGCGCTGGCCGAGAAGCTCGTCGAGCACGTGCGCACCGGCCCCGACGTGGCCGTCTCTCACATCCGGCCCTTCGAGCTGGCCGACGCGTGGATGTCGCCGCGGCGGGAGGTGCTCGCGGTCTGCCTGCAGGCAGTCGTCGCCGGCCTTCTCGAGCTGTCGTGGGACCTGGTCTGCCCGAGCTGCCGCACGGCCGCCGAGCGGACCGCGACGCTCGCGAACCTGGGTGAGCGCGGCCACTGCCAGCTCTGCGATCTGTCGTTCGGCCTCGATCTCGACAGGGCGGTCGAGGCAACCTTCCGGCCGCCGCGGCCCGTGCGCGACGTCGACGCCGGACCCTACTGCATCAGCGGACCGGCACGTACGCCGCACGTCGTGACGCAAGCCTTGCTGCCGCCCGGCTCGGAAGTGAAGCTGCCGGTGCCGCAACGGGCCGGGCGGCTGCGCCTCTTCGTCCGCGGCGGCGCTACCGCAAGCGTCGAGGTCCACGGCGAGGGCCCCGTTCTGGCGACCGCGGAAGCGAGCGAGCACCTCGTCCCGGCGACCTTGGTCGTTCGTCCCGGGGGAGTGGTAGCGGTCCGGAGCGCGCTGCCAGCCGAAACGCACGTGAAGCTCGAGCGCAGTGAATGGATCGACCGCGCCGCAACCGCCTCGGCGGTCGGTACGCTTCCCGAATTCCGTCGCCTCTTCTCCGGCGAGGTCCTCGCGCCGGGCATCGCGCTCAAGATCGGCCGCACGGCGCTGCTCTTCAGCGACCTGTCGGCGTCGACCGCGCTCTATTGCCGGGCTGGAGATGCCTCCGCATTCCGGCTCGTCCGCGACAGCTTCGAGGTCCTCCGGACCGCCGTGGAACGGAACGGCGGCGCGCTGGTGAAGACCATCGGCGATGCAGTCATGGCGGCGTTCACGAGCGACGAGGACGCCGTCCGCGCGGCCATCGCGATGCAGCGAGCGTTCCCCGAATTCATCCGGCGGTACCACTACGCCGAGGACGTCGATTTGAAAGTCGGCATCTACTCGGGACCGTGCTTCGCGGTCACCGCCAACGGCGTCCTCGACTACTTCGGCCAGACGGTGAACATCGCGGCGCGGCTCCAATCCCAGGCGGAGGCGGGCGAGCTGGTGCTTGCGGAGGAGCTCGCCGACGCCGCGATCGCCGCCGGCTGGCTCGCGGACATCCGTGTCACGCAGCGGTACGTCGCGGCGCTGAAGGGGATTGACCGCGCGGTCCGCGTCGTCCGCATCCGCCCCGGCGCGGCCGCCGGACCGAGCGCCGCCGTCGGATAGAGCCGTCGGGACGCCTCTCCGAGGTGCGCCATTCTTCTCCTCCTGCGCGCAACCGGGGCGGATCTCCGCAAACGTACGACACGGCGGCCCTGCAGGCCCACCTGCCCGCCGTGCTTTGCTAGCGTCACTATGCAGCCGCCTCCCATCTACTTCACCCTCCGCTCCAAGTGGCTGGCCCTGTCCCAGCGCGCCCGCGCGATGGCAGTCTGCGCGGCGGTCGCGGTCGCCGGCCTGTGCACCTTTGCCGCATTCCGCGGCGACCCGGTCGAACGGGCCGTGGCGCGTGGCGATCTGCACGCGGCCAAGACCGAGCTCAAGCAGCGCCAGGTGGCCGACGCCGGCGCCCGCAGCTACGACGCGGGCCGCATCGCGGAGGCCCAGGGCGCCTTCCGGCTGGCCACCGTCAGCTACCTCACCGCCATGCGCCAGGGCGACGACCGCGGGCTGGAGCGCCTGATCGACATGACCCGCGCCCCGGCCTGCCCCGCGCGAACGGCCGCGGCCGCCGCGCTCGGCAACGTGCGCGACCCTCGTAGCGTCCGCGCGCTGCAGGACCTCAAGCGGGCGAGATTCGCCGACGAGCGCGGGAAGAAGAAGCGCAGGTCGAGCTCTTGCAATAGCGCGTCGGCGGCCCGCAAGGCGCTGAAGCGCGCGCGCAAAGCGAAGGCCTGACGGTTCAGAAGCGCCCGCCGAAGGTCAGCGCGGGCACCCTCGCTGCCGCCCCTTGCTGGGGCGTCGCGACGGGCGCAGGCGAGTGCAACAGGCGCGGCACCAGGATGCCGGCGACCGCACCCGCGCCGGCTCCCGCAAGCACGTCGGACAGATAGTGCCGGTCGGCGGCGATGCGCAGATAGCCGGTGAACGCGGCCAGCGGCAGCCCGCTGGCCCAGGCGACCCAGGCGTCGCCATCGCCTCGCAGCGAAGAGCAGGTGGCGAAGGAAGTCGCCAGCGCGAAGGCAGCGCTGGCGTGCCCCGAGTAGAACGACGCGTCGTCGTCGCTGGACGCGCGGGCCGCGCCGCTCGCGTACGCGGCCGGGCGCCGCCGGGCCACGGCTAGCTTGACGGCCTGGCCTGCCAGCCCAGCCAGCGCGACGCTCTCGGTGGCGATGAGCGCGTCCACGCCGGCCGCTTTCGTGTCTCGCCCCGAGACGAAGAAGCCCACGCCCAGGCCCACGATGGGTACGGCGCCGTACGCCAGCACGTCGCTGGCGGTCGCGGCGCCGCCGGAGCTCTCCCAGCGCAGCGCGGCGCGCGCCGCGACGTCGGCCGCCGGCGGCTCGCACCAGCGGCAGCCGCCCGAGGCGAGCCGCTCCTCGAAGAAGTGCAAGAGGAGCCAGGCTGCCCCGGCGGTGCCTGTGATGACGGGGTCGCGAATCGCGTCGTACGGCAGGGCCCGCGAGGGCCCATCGGCCGCGGCGAGCGCCGCGGCAGCGGCCGCGGCGACCATCGCGGACATCCGGTGATTGTACGGCGGTTCGGACTACATCGGCGAGACGTTCGAATCTTCCACGAACCCGTCGCGTCCGTTCGGCAGCTTCACGCGGCGGAACCCGTACCCGCTGGCGCTCGCGTCGGCGCAGACCCTTGCGCGATTGTTCAGGGTCCCGACGATGGCGGACGTCGAATCGGGGCTCGCGTAGACGTCGGTGTCCCGCTCGACCGTTGCGGCGACCTGTCCGGAGGGGCAGGATCGCGCGTCGGAGCGCTGCGCGCCCGACGAGCTAGCGGGGGACGAGGAAGACGCGGTGCTCGCGCACGCGAGCGCCGATGTGAGGGCCAACACTCCGATCCATCTCATGGCTGATCCTCCGAAGCCGTGGTGAACGCACGGCGGACGACGGCTCTGCTTACGAAGCCGTGCTACTGGTATTTCGCGAGCCGAGAGCGATCGCCGCGCCGCCGTCCGGGAAGGCGCTCCGCGCCGCGCACCTCGGGCAGCCGCGGCGCATCCCTCGGATCACACGGAGGCGAGCGATGAGAATCGAAACCCTGCTGGTGCACGCCGGCGAACCGCAGCCCCGCATCGGCCGCGCCGTCGCGATGCCCGTCTTCCAATCGTCGACATTCATCGAGGACGAGGATCGCGGCTATCACGACATCGCCTACGCGCGCCTGTCGAACACCCCCAACCACGTCGCGCTGCACGGAAAGCTGGCCGCGCTGGAGGGCGCGGAGGCCGCCCTGGCGACCTCGAGCGGCATGTCCGCCATCTCCACCGCTCTCTTCAGCGTGCTCGGCGCGGGCGATCACCTGCTGGCGCAGGACACCCTGTACGGCGGCACCCACGACCTCCTCACTCGCGACCTGCCGCGCCTCGGGATCGAGGTGACCTTCGTCGACCCGCAGGCGCCGCCGTCCTGGAAGGCGCAGCTGCGGCGCACCACCCGCGCGGTGTACTTCGAGACGCTCACCAACCCGCTGCTGCAGGTCGCCGATCTCGAGGCCGCCGCGGCTTTCGCGCGGGCAAATGGCCTCGTCTCGCTCATCGACAACACCTTCGCGACTCCCATCGGCTTCCGCCCGCTGGCGCACGGCTTCGACCTGTGCGTGCACAGCGCCACGAAGTACCTGAACGGCCACAGCGACCTGATCGCCGGGGCCGTGATGGGAAGCGCGGCGCGGATCGAGTCCGTCAAGCACAAGCTCGACCACTTCGGCGGCTCGCTCGACCCGCACGCGTGCTTCCTGCTCCACCGCGGAGTGAAGACGCTGGCGTTGCGCTTCCAGAGGCAGAGCGAGACGGCGCTGCGCGTCGCGCGATTCCTCTCCGAGCAGCCGGGCGTGGCCCGGGTGAACCATCCCGGCCTGCCGTCGCACCCGCAGCACGAACGCGCGCGGCGGCTCTTCGTCTCCGGCATGGGAGGGATGCTCAGCTTCGAGCTGCGCGGCGGCCGCGAGGCGGCGGAGGCGTTGCTGCAGCGCGTGCGCATCCCGCTGCACGCGCCGAGCCTGGGAGGACCGGAGACGCTCCTCACGCGGCCCGCTGCCAGCTCGCACGCCGGGCTTTCCCCCGACGCGCGCCGCGCCCTGGGCATCTCCGACGGACTGCTGAGGATGTCCGTCGGTCTCGAGGCGGCCGAGGACCTGCTCGAAGACCTCGCCCAGGCCCTGCGCTAGCGCGACCCGCTGGGGCTCGCCTTCGGATCGGCGGCCGCCGCCGACGCGGGTACGGGAAAGCCGCGCTTGCGCATCAGCGCGGCGATGCCCGGGTCGCGTCCGCGGAACTTGCGATATGCGTCCGCCGGGTCGACGGTGTTGCCGGCGCTGAACACGTTCTCGCGCAGCCGCCTGGCGACAGCCTTGTCGTACGCTCCGCCCTGCTCGACGAACGCCTCCCATGCATCGGCCGAGAGCGTGTCCGACCAAAGATAGCTGTAATAGCCGGCGGAGTACCCGTCGCCCGAGAAGACGTGCTGGAAATGGGGCGTGCGGTGCCGCATCACCAGCTCGGCGGGCATGCCCAGCGCCGCCAGCGTCTCCTTCTCGAACCGCCGCGGATCGATCGGAATCGCGCCGGCGAGGTGCAGCTTCATGTCCACCAGCGCAGCCGAGAGGTACTCGACGGTGGCGAAGCCCTGGTTGAAGGTCTTGCTGCGCTCGATCTTCGCAACCAGCGCGGCGGGGATCGGCTTGCCGGTCCGGTAGTCGAGGGCGAATCGGTCGAGCACCTCGCGCGTCTCGAGCCAGTGCTCCAGGAGCTGCGAGGGGAACTCGACGTAATCGCGGGCGACCGAGGTTCCCGCGAGCGAAGGATAGACGACGCTCGAGTTGAGGCCGTGGAGCGCGTGGCCGAACTCGTGGAAGATCGTTCGCGCGTCGTCCCAGCTGATGAGGATCGGCTCGCCCGGCTTTCCCTTCACGAAGTTCGCGTTGTTGGAGACGATGACCGGAACGTCTCCTTCCAGGCGCGACTGCCGCCGGTACTCGTTCATCCACGCGCCGGAGTTCTTGCCGGGGCGCGCGTACGGATCGAAGTACCAGAGGCCGACGTGCTTGCCCTGCGCGTCGGTCACTTCCCAGACGCGCACGTCGGGGTGATAGACCGGGACCGAGCCGTCCGCGACGGGCGCGAAGCGCAGGCCGAAGAGCTCTCCGGCCACCCAGAACATTCCCTCCCGCAGCTTGTCCAGCTGCAGGTACGGCTTCACGTCGTTGTCGTCGAGGTCGTACTTCGCCTTCCGCACCTTCTCCGCGTAGAAGCGGTAGTCCCAGGGCTCGATGCTGATCTTCGCGCGCTCGCGGTTCGCGACTGCCTGCATGTCGGCCACTTCT
>JBJMQJ010000026.1:0-13623 GCA_045802765.1 Myxococcales bacterium | reverse complement strand
GGATGCAGACCCGGATGGTGCAGAAGGTGTTGCTCGAACCGAGCGCGCACTGCATGTCGCCGGGCAGGAGCGACCGCGCGGTGCAGGATAGTTCGCTCGCGTTCGAGCCGGTCACGTGGCAGGTGCCGGTAAAGGAGTCGCCTGGTCCGGAGAGCGTTCCGCGGCAGGCCGTGCCCGCCGTGGTGATGAAGACCGCGTCCGAGCAAGATCCGAGCAGCGCCGCCGGCTGCGGAACGCCCGGCGCGGTGCCTCCCGCGCACCCGTCCAGCGCCATGAGAGCGCTCGGCGGGAAGGCGCAGCTCTGCGCGCCGGCATCGGCAGGCCCGCCGTCCGGCTGACCCGCGTCGGCGGAAGTGCCCGCGTCGGCGGGGGGGACCGTCTCGCCGGCGAAGCCGCGGGCGGGGTCGGTGGGAGAGTAGTTCGCTCCGCCCCTGCCGCAGGCGGCGAGGGCGATTGCGAAGGCGATTGCTGCTCGTCTTGCTGCGCACATATCAGGCTCGGGGTGACTTACTTCGGCGGCTCCAGATCGGCGGAAAGGAAGGCGAGGATCACCTCGTCGAGGCTCTTCTCGCTGATCAACTCCTCGGCAAACAGCGTCGGGAGGTCGTCGTGCGGCGCCTCGACCGGGCGGGAGTCGTCCGCGAAGATGTTTTGCGGCCGCGCGGCGGCGGGCCTGGCGGCGCGGGCAGCGGGCCGCACCACCGGCGACGAAGTGGGCGTCATCTTCGGCGGGGGGCCCGGCGGCGGGCGCGCCTGCGGCGGTACACGCGTCGTCTGCGGCAGCGGCCCGCCGGGCAGGCGCGGAGCGGGCGGCGGAGACGCGCCCGGAGGCGCCGGCTCCCAGACCGGCTGCTTCGGGGCGGGCCGCGGGGCCGGGCGGGGCATGGGCGACATCATCTCCTTCGGCCGCGGCGCCTTGGGCAGAAGCGGCGCCTGAGGGCGAGGCGGCGGCGGCGCGGCGCCGGCGCCCGCGTTCACCGCCGTAGGGCCGGTCTCGCCGGTGGCGAGCACGCCGGGCTCGTAGTGCGGAGCTCCGAGCCGCTCGGCCAGGTCGTTGAATTCGCCCGAGATGAGGCGCTTGAGCACCGCCTTGTGCTGCGCCTCCATCAAGACGCGGATCGCCTTGGGCAAGTCGGGCTCGGCATCGACCAGGTCGAGGTAGCTCGACTTCGTGCTGGCGACGATGTTGCCGCCGACGAAGACGTGGGTGATGTAGTGCGCATGTGGGAGGCCCGAGTCCTCCGTCTGCACGTGGTACACGCGGGGTCCGTATTTGACGTTATGGTTGAACCCGACGACCGGGGGTCCTGCTCTGGGCGCGCTCACGGGGTCTCTTCAGCTCTCCGGAAGGCCCTCGGGGCTCCTCTGAGAGATTTAGCAGAACCCTGCCCTCCTCGCCACTGCCCGCCCCTCGGGCGGGCGTGTTCTTTTCCGATAGGGGCCGTCATAGGCTGAGGTCCACGGCCTCCACCCCGTCCACCGGCCGTCCGAGGAACCGCTCGGCCATCCGGTGGAACCGGTCCGGGACGTCCGTGCACAGCGTACGGTGGCGCGCGCCAGAACCCCTGCGCTCGAGTCCCCGCCTCTTCAAGAGTTGCGCGACCGCCTCCGCCGTGGCCTCCGCCGAATCGACCAGCGACGGCCCCGGACCCATCACTTCGGCGATCACCTGCGCGAGCAGCGGATAGTGCGTGCAGCCGAGCAACACCGTGTCCGCCCCCGCGCGGCGCAGATCTCCCAGATACCGCTCCGCCACCAGCCGCGGCACCTCGCCCTCCGTCCAACCCTCCTCGGCGAGCGGGACGAAGAGGGGGCACGCGCGCGCGACCACCTGCGAGAGCGGCGCGAGCCGCCGCAGCGCCGCCTGGTACGCGCCGGAGGCGACGGTGGCGGGAGTCCCCAGCACCGCGATCGCGCCGCCCTTCGTCCTCGCCGCGGCGGCCTGCGCTCCGGGCTCGATCACCCCGACGACCGGGATCGGCAGCGCCTCGGCGAGAGCGGGGAGGCTGTCCGCGGA
Source organism: Myxococcales bacterium (assembly GCA_045802765.1). GTDB lineage: Bacteria > Myxococcota > Myxococcia > Myxococcales > 40CM-4-68-19 > VBKO01. Next base: position 11,606 of record JBJMQJ010000026.1, on the reverse strand, counting down.
GACCGTGTTGCAGGCGACCACCAGCATCTTGATCCCTTGGGCGGCCAGATGCCGGGCGCAGAGCAGCGCATAGCGCGTGACCACCTCGCGCGACCGCGTTCCGTAGGGCACGCGCGCCGTGTCGCCCAGGTAGATGGTGTGCTCCGCCGGCAGACGCGCGGTCAGCGCGCGCAGGACGGTGAGTCCGCCGACGCCGCTGTCGAAGACGCCGATGGGCGCGTCCATTCGCTTTCAGGATGCCTGCAACCGCTACCTGGAGAAAGGAATGTTCCAGGAGGCGGAGGCCTGGTTGGGCACGCCGAAGAGGATTTGCGCCTGGAAGGCGCCGGCGGTCGCATCGATTGACCACAATCCGGAGACGCCCGCCACCACGACGCTCTGGCTGCACACGCTGGCGCTCTGCTTGTTTCCGTTCGGGTCGGTCAAAGTATACGCGATGGGACAGGGAACGCTCGCCGTCCCGAAGTCCCAGATCAGCGTCGCCTGTCCGGCGGCGCTGCCGACGGCGTCGGCGGCGACGTCCACGTTGGAGAGCAGACCCGGCTCGAAGAGCGCGGACGCTGGATGCCGGGTCTGGTACACGACCGTCGAGCCGCGGATGGCGCTGATCGAGAACGAATGAGTACCGGCTGGGATGGGAGACACCTGCGCGCCCTCGACGCCGGCCGCGTCGCACGCCACCTGGCCTGCGAAGGTGCCTCCGCTTCCGTCGAGACTCGGGTCGAGCGCGATCCTGACCACGTCGACTTGCGCTTCCGCGCAGGTCATCGCGCCCTGCGTGCCCGGCGCGAAGCCGCCGGCGCTCACGATCGCGTCCCAGCTCACGTCGGCGGTCGCGGACGTCGGCTGCCCGACCGGCAGGCTCACGTGCGCGTTCGTGTCCGTACGGTTCGCCACGCTGACCTGGACGTTCTGCAGCCAGTACGACCGCACTCCGCTCCGCAGACCGACCAGGTCGATGCGGTGGGTCCCGGGCGCGAGCGGAGAGATGGAGGTGCCGTCGACGCCGTTCGCGCTGCACGCGACGTCGAGGCTTCCGGCCTGGTCCATGATCAGGGCGCCGTCGACGCTCATCCGCACGGAGGTCACGCCCGCTTGCGCGCAGGTCAGGCCGCCGAAGGTCCAGTCGAGGGAAACGGACCCGCCGGGCACCCTGGGGACGTCGACGTCGAGCACGTTGTCGCCGCGGTGGATCGCGACGTCCTGCCGGGTCTGGTAGAGGAGCAACCCGTCCTGATCGAGGCCCGAGATGGTGAGCGTGTACTGGCCGGCCAGGTAGGTGCCGAGGTTCGCGCCGCCGGCGATGCTTCCAGCACCCAGGTCGCAGGAGAACTGGTTCGGCGTGAGCAGCTCGTGCGCGATGTCCACCTGGATGGTCTGGACGCCGGCCGCGAGGCAAGAATTGCCCGCGAACGTCCAGTTCACCTCCAGGTTCCCGCGGCCCGGATCGCCGCAGGCGGACCCGAGCACCGCCGCGGCGAGGGCGGCCATCGCTGTGAGCGGCGCACGCATGAGCTTCCTCGACCCTCCTGCCCGTCAGACTTGCCGGCGGGCCCTCCGTATTCAAACCAACGGACCCCCCCAGGCCCATCCCGGGCACGGGAACCGAACCCCCTTCCCGCGCGTTCGGAGGTTTGGAGCGCAGCGGTCCGTTTTGGAATAAGAAGGCAGGCATCATGAACACGGGTGAGAGTCTCAACTACATCCAGATGGTCACGCATAGCGGCGTGGTGGTCACGGCCGTGCTGCTGCTCCTCGTCCTCTCGTCGCTGGGGAGCTGGACGATCATCTTCCGCAAGGCGCTGCACCTGCGCCGGGCGCGCGAGCAGAGCGCGCAATTCCTCGAGACGTTCTGGCGCTCGAAGCGGCTCGACCAGATCTACTCGACCGCGGAGAAGCTGCCGCTGTCGCCGGTGGCGCAGGTCTTCCGCGCCGGGTACGTCGAGCTGTCCAAAGTGTCGCAGGCGCAGCCCACGCAGGAAGCGTCCATGCACGAGCAGCTGGGCGGGTTCGAGAACGTCGAGCGCGCGCTGGGCCGCGCCGCCAACGCCGAGCTGACCACGCTGGAGGCGTCGATCCCCTTCCTGGGAACCACCGCCGCCGCGGCGCCGTTCGTCGGCCTCTTCGGCACGGTCTGGGGGATCATGGGAGCGTTCCGCGACATCTACCAGGTGGGGAACGCCAACCTGGCCACCGTCGCGCGGCCGATCAGCGAGGCGCTGATCGCCACCGCGGTGGGCCTCTTCGCCGCGGTGCCCGCTCTGGTCGCGTACAACGCCTTCAACTCGAACATCCGCGTGCTGGAGAACGAGATGCGGAACTTCAGCGCGGATTTCCTCAACATCATCAAGCGGCACATCTTCAAGAAGGCGGCTTGAGAGGTGGCCTTCTCCGGTGGAGACGGCGGAAGCGGCCGCCGGGCGATGACCGACATCAACGTGACGCCGCTCGTCGACGTCATGCTCGTGCTGCTCATCATCTTCATGGTCACCGCCCCGCTCATCCAGAGCGGTGTCAAGGTCGATCTCCCCCGCGCGCAGGCGCAGCAGATGGAGCACGCCGAGGAGAAGCTGGTGCTGAAGATCACGCACGACCGCAAGATCTACCTCGGCGACGCGGTGGTCGATCCGGCGCGGCTCGAGCAGATCTTGCAGACCAACGCGCGCGTGCAGAAGGACAAGGAGGTCTACCTGCAGGCGGACCGCTCGCTGCCCTACGGGCTCGTGGTGCAGGTGATGGCCACGGCACGCAGGGCGGGCGTCGAGTCGCTGGGCATGATCACCGAGCCGGAGAAGGAGCTGACCAGCCGGTGACCGAGGCGCAGCCGCAGACGGTCTATCGCAGCCTTCTCGGCGGCGACCCGCGCATCGGGTGGCTCGGCCCCGGGCTGCTCCTCGCGATCGGACTGCACGTGGCGGTGGTGGCGGCGGCGTTCTTCCTGCCGCGGTTCCTCGACCGGCCGCACGCGCTGCGCAAGCCCGTGATCGCGCACCTCGTCGCGCTGGGGAAGCCGCGCGATCCACAGCTTCTTCCCCGCAAGGAGTCGGCGTCTCCGGCGGCCTCCGCGGCGGCGTCGGGGTCGTCGAAGCCCGCCGTGCCTTCGAAGACGGCGGCCCCGCCGCGGCAGCTATCGCGGCAGGAATTGATGGAGCGCGCCCTGGCCGGCGCTGCCCGCAGGACCCGCGACGAGCAGCCACCCGACCCGGAGCGGGCAGGACAGGAGACCGGGAGCCCCAGCGGGACCGCGGCCAGCGCCGAGGAAGGCGAGAAGTACTTCGGCGAGGTGGAGGACCGGATCCACGCCAACTACGTCGTGCCGTCCGTGATCTCGGAGCGCGAACGGCTGTATCTGTCGGCGACGGTGGTGATCTACATCGGCGGGGACGGGTCGATCGTGAAGCACGTGGTGACCAAGCCGTCCGGCAACTCCTTCATCGATCAGGCGCTGGTGCTCGCCATCCAGCGCACCCGCCTGCCCTCGCCGCCATCGGAGCTCGCACGGCTCGTCCGCAACGAGGGAGTGGAGATCAACTTCAAGCCATGAAGCGACTGCTCCTCCTCGCGCTCGCCGCCGGCGCCGCCGCGCACGCGCAGCGTCCGACCATCGACATCTCCGGCGCCCGCGTGCAGGCCTATCCCATCGCCCTTGCGCCGCCCTCCGGCGCGGCCGAGGGATCGGACGTCATGGACGTGCTCGCCGCCGACTTCGACCGCAGCGGGCTCTTCCGGCTGCTCGACCCGCGCAGCTTCCTCGCCGACCCGGCCAAGGAAGGCGGCAGCGCGAGCACCATCGACTTCTCCAAGTGGACGGCCGTCGGCGCGCAGGCGCTGGTCAAGGCAGCCGCGAAGGTCGAGGGGGACACGCTCAAGGTCGACTTCCGCCTCTTCGACGTCCCGCACGCCTCCGAGCTGCTGCGCGGCGAGTACAGCGCTCCGCGCACGGCGCTGCGGCAGATCGCCCACCGCTTCGGCGACGACGTGGTCCGCGCCTTCACCCGGGAGCCGGGCGTGTTCCAGACGCGCATCGCCTACGTGCGCGAGACGGAGAACGGCAAGCAGGTCGCGGTGGCGGACGCCGACGGATACGGGCCGCAGCAGCTCACCTCCGGATCGATCAACCTGCTGCCCGCGTGGATGCCGGGCGGCCGATCGCTGGCGTTCTCCAGCTTCCGCAATGGCGCCGGCGCGCACCTCTATCAGGTCGACGTGGCGAGCCGCGCGGTGCAGCCGCTGGTCAAGATGGGCGACTTCGCCACCGGCGCCGTGTTCAGCCCGGACGGCATCCGCTTCGCGTTCTCCGCCAGCCAGGCGGAGAACACGGACATCTGGCTCTCGCCCATCGAGGGCGGAGTCGTGCGCAGGCTCACCGATTCGCGCGGCATCGACATCTCCGCTTCCTGGAGCCCGGACGGCAAGCGCATCGCGTTCGTCTCCGACCGCGCCGGTTCCCCGCAGATCTACACGATGGCGGTCGACGGCAGCGACGTGCGCCGGATCACCTTCCAGGGCAACTACAACCAGGAGCCGGCCTGGTCGCCGAAGGGCGATCTGATCGCCTTCTCCGGCCGCGACGAGCACCGCGTCTTCGATCTCTACGTCCTGAACGTGCAGACCGGGAAGGTGGCGCGGCTCACCCAGAGCGAAGGCACCAACGAGAAGCCGTCGTGGGCGCCGAACGGCCGGCTCATCGTGTTCAGCTCCACCCGCAGCGGGAAGAAGCAGCTGTGGACCATTCTTCCGGACGGCTCGAACGCGCGGCAGCTCACGAACGACCCCCGCGGCGCCTCCGACCCCGCCTGGGGCCCTCTCCCGGGCAAGTGATCTGGACCAAAGCGTTTCTCCGCGGAGGAGGCGAGAAGAGGGAAGACGCGGAGGAACTTGGTTTTTCAAGACACGAAGCTCCTCCGCGCTCTCCCTCTGCCCAGCGCCCTCTGCGTGAACTGTCTGTAGGCGGGCGCGGCTAGCTCGCGGTCCGGGGGAGGACCAGCTCGAAGGTGGTGCCTTCGGTGGCGGTGGAGCGGGCGCGCAGCTCCCCTCCGTGCGCCCGGGCGATCTCTCCGACGATGTAGAGGCCGAGACCGAGGCCGGCGCCCCGGCCCGCGGGCGCATGCGACCCGCGCCGGAACGGCTCGAAGAGAAAAGGGAGACTTTCCTCCGCGATGGGCGGGCCGCGGTTGTGGACGGAGAGCCTCACGCGCGCTTCGTCCGCTCGCGCCCCGACGGAGACCGGGTCGCCTGGCGCGCCGTAGCGGAGCGCGTTGTCGAGCAGGTTCCAGAGCGCCTGGTTGAGGCGGTCCGCGTCCCACTCTCCGCCCAGGTCTCCCTCGGCGGAGAACTCGATGGCGCCGCCAGCGCCCAGCACCTGCGCCTCGTCGACCACCTGCCGCGCGATCTCGCCCGCGTCGGCCGGGCGGCGCGTGACGGGGATGCCGCCGCCCACCCGCGCGCGGGTGTAGTCGAGCAGGTCGTGCGTCATCCGCGCGATGCGCTGGGCCGCCGATTGGATGCGCGCGGCGACCCGCTGCTGCTGCGCGTCCAGCGAGGTCGCCTGCAGCAGCGAGGCGGAGGCGGTGATCACCCCCAGCGGGTTGCGCAGGTCGTGGCCGAGAACGCCGCGGATCCGCTCGCCGAACTCCACCGCCGCGCGCAGCTCTTCCTCGATGCGCTTGCGCTCGGTGATGTCCGTATTGATGGCCACGGCGCCGATCGCGCGTCCTCCCTGCATGATGGGCGCCGCGGCGGATCGGAGGATGCGGTCCGCGCCGCTCTTGGCGTGCCGGATCAGCACCTCGCTCACCGCCCGCTCGCCGCGCAGCGCGCGGGCGAAGACCTGCTCCGTGATGGGGACCGGCTCCTTCGTCCGCGGATCGCGCACCTGGATGCGCTCGGACAGGTCCGCGATGTTTCCGTCCAGGTCGCGAGGCTTTTCGAGGCCGAGCTGCGCGAGAGCGGCGGCGTTGCTCCGCTTGATGCCTTTCGCGTCGCCGATGTACACGGCGTCGGGGAGGCTCTCGATGACCGCCTCCAGCTCGGCCGCGTGCCGCTCCACTTGCCGCAGGCGCTCGAGGGCGAGCGATCGCTGGTGCGCCGCTTCGGCCCCCAGCTCGCCGCGCAATGCGGCGGCCTCCTGCTCGTACCGCTGGACCGACGCGGCGATCGCGCGATCGATCGCCTGGTGCAGGCGCGGGAGCTCGACCGACCGGGCAGCCGGCGCCTGCTCGTCCGCGAGCAGCTCGGTGATGCAGGCGCGCAGGATGGTGTACTCCTCGACGACGTCGCCCAGCTCGAATCCCAGCCCGAGACGCTCGACGGCGTGGATTCGAGGAATGGCCGGATCGGGCAGCACGGAGAGACCCGCGCGCACGTCCCCGACATACTGCTCGAGCCCGTCGAGGAACTCGGGCACGTGATCGAGCAGGATCGGTTCGGAGAGGCTGCCGGCGGGACGCAGGCGAGCAACCTCTTGCTTCCAGCGCCCGAGGATGCCGGCCCGGCGCTCGCGCAAGAAGTCGGCCAAGCGCCGCGGCTCGCGCAGCTCCTCCTCCACCATTGTTGCAATGTACGTACTGCGAGCGGATCGTCGCGGATACGGGCCCAGACGATCGGCGCGCCGCCACAACGCATCCCACAATCCCAGCGCCGCGGAAAAGCATAGCGCCGCCCTGGCTGGCGGCGGCTAGAGCGGGTCGAGGGAGAAGTAGGGACCGACGCGGGGTTCGGCGAAGAGCTCGTCGGGGGAAAGGTTGATGCCGAGGTCGATGGCGATGCGGCCGACGGGCGTCAGCCAGCGCAGGCCGAAGCCGACTGCGTCGCGCAGCACCAGCGTGCTGAAGAAGCGGCGCTGCGGGGTCAGCCACAGGTTACCCGCATCGTAGAAGAGCGCGATCTCGAGGGAGCGCGCGATCGGGATGCGCAGCTCCGCCGTGAACGCGACGAACTCGTCGCCGCCGCTGGAGGGGCCGCCCGCCAGCGCGACGCGCGCCTGCGGCGTGCAAGCCGGACCGAATCCGCCGCTCAGCGTTCCCTGGCAATCGCGCACCGTCCGGTGCAGCTCCTCGACGACGTCCTGCGGCTGCACGGCGTCCTCGTGGAAGCCCCGCAACGAAGTCGCCCCGCCCAGGTAGAAGCTGCGGTCGCCGGGCGTGTGCGAATTCGGATTGAGCTGGTAGATGCGTCCGCCGCGCGCCGAGAGCACGAGGCTCGAGAGCAGCGGCAGCGGGACGTACCCCGCCACCTGTGCCTGCAGCTTGACCAGGCGCACCAGAAGCGAGCTCGCCTCGAAGGAGCGCAGGTAGTCCGCCGAGACTTGCGCGAAGAGCCCGGAGCGCGGGCGCGCGGGATCGTCGCGCAGGTCCAGCGAGACGCTGGGGCGCAGCGATCCGAACAGCATGTCACCGGCGGGTTGGCGGAAGAGACGCGGATCGACGTCGGCCACGTAATCGGCGACGGTCGCGAACGGGGCGAAGCTGCGGAAGCCGACCTCGTACTGCAATCCCGCCGCGAGCGGCCGGTTCTTCGCCAGCTCGAGGGAAACCTGCGCCGAGTACTTGGTCTGCTCGTAGCTGGGACGCACTTCGCGGACGTGGATCAGATCGATGCCTCCGCGCAGCTTGTCGGTGAGCGGGTACAAACGCGGCGCGCTGATGCCCAGGTCCACCACCCGCTCCAGCGGGTCGGAAGGAGGGTTGAACTTGCTCACGCACTGCGTGGTCGGCGTGATCACCGCGGGACATACCGCCTGCGTGTAGCGCAAGAAGGGAAAGTCGGCCTTCGCCACCGCCGTGAAGGTGAGGCCGCGCCCGAGCAGGTTCCCTTGCGTCCACTGGACGGTGGTCCGCGGACCGTCGGCGAGCGAGAACCCGAGCGTCGCCTGGAAGTCCTTCGTCGGCCGCTCGCGGAGCTGCACCTGCACGGTCTTCTCCGGCTCCGGCACCTCCGGATTGCGCGGGGTGAGCGTCGCGCTGAAGAAGATGCCGGTGCGCAGGAGCGCCTGCTGACCGCGGTCGATCACTTCGGGGGTAAGCACGTCGCCCTGCTTGAGACCGATCAGGTCGAGGACCAGGGATTCCTGTGTCTTGCGCTGCCCGACCACCTCGACGAAGCCGACGCGCACCACCGGCCCCGGCTGGATGCGGTAGCGCACCTGCACCAGGGCGAACTCCTTTCCGGCCTCGGCGTTCTCGTCGAAGCTCTCTTCGTCCTCGACGCGGGCGTAGAGGTGACCGCGGCGGGTGAAGATCTGCGTGAGCGCCGCGCGGCCTTCCTCCGCGGCGAGGTAGTTGAACGGTTGGCCGTGGCGAAGGGTGATCGCCGCATCCAGCTCGCGCGGGGAGACCTCGCCTCCGCCCTCCACCAGGATGCGCGACACCCGGGTCTGCTCTCCCTCGGCGATGGGGATGGTGACGCGGAGCCGGTGCGGATCGCCGGGGATGGCCTCGGGCCGCGGCGGCCCGGCGCGCGCGGACAGGTAGCCCTGGCTCTTGTACAGGTCCTCGATCTGCTTGAGCGCCCGCGCGTAGAGGACTGGATCGAAGACCGTCTCCGGCTCCGCGCGCGTGCGCGGCCGGCGCGACACCGCCACGCGGCCGGCGACCTGCGTCGCGTCGACCGCCCAGGGATCCGCGCCCGGCGCGGGATCGGGAACGACTCCGTCGCGCAGCTGCTGCAGGACGCGCTCGCGGAGCTGGGTGGTTGCGAACTCCTGGTTCCCGGTGAAGACGATCTGCTCCACGCGCACGGGCCGGTCCTCGTCGATGCTGAAGACGAGCTCCACGGCGCCGTCGCGCGCCACGATCTCGCGCTCGGAGATGCGCGCGCGCAGGAAACCCTGGGCGACGTAGAAACGGCGGAGCCGCGCGGCCATCTCCTGCGCCATCTGCGGGTCGACCGGCTCTTCCTCCCCGGACGGCGCCGAGCGAGCGAGCTGCGCGATCAGCAGCCCATCCGGGAACGCGACGTTGCCGCGCATGTGGAACCGCACCACCGGTCCGGCGCGGACGGGCACGATCACGCGGGCGCCGGCGGGAGGAACGTCCTCGAGCAGAGGCGACTCGACCACCGCGCGGAGCCGTCCGGCGCGCCGGTACCGGTCGCGCACCCCGCGCACGCCCTCGTCCAGGAAGGCGAGGTTGAGCACGTCTCCCGGTTGCAGCTTGAAGGCGGCGAGCAGCTCGTCCCGGTGCAGCGCCTGATCGCCGGTGAACCGCACTTCGGCGATGCGGGTGACGGGTCCCTCGTCGATGCGCATCTCCAGGGCGACGCCGTCCTTCGCGGGCGTCCTGACCGGGGTCACGGTCGCGCGCCGGTATCCGATGCGGTGGTACGCGGCCTGGATCGCCTCGGCGGCGCGCGGGACCAGGTCCTCCTCGAACTCGGCATTGACCTGGAGATTGGCCGTCTGGTGCAGCAGGCTCTCCGCGAGGGCCTTCTGCCCGCGGAACGCGACCGAGACGAGCTTCTGCACGGGCGCCAGGACGAAGACGAGGCGGACCGCGCGGGTCCAGCCGGGCTTGTACTTCTCCTTGGGGAGCGGCTCGATGTAGGCCGCCACCCGCCCGAAGCGGGCGCTGCCGTGCAGCGCCCGCACCGCGTCGCGCACCTCGCGCGGGTCCAGCGGCGCTCCGTCCTCGAGCGCGACCAGCGCGCGCAGCCCCTTCACCTCGCTGCCCTCGAAGACGACTTCGCCCACGCGCACCGGATCGCCACCCTCCGGTTGCGCCCACGGCGGCACGGGCTCGTCGCCGATGCGGGCCTGCGCCGGCACGGAGAGGAGGGCGACCACCAGGAAGAGGAGCTTCACTCGCCTTCCCATCTCAGCTTCAAGTCGACGCCGAAGTCGGTGCCCGTGGTGATGTGCTCGTTGTCGAGCTGGACCTGGCCGGAGAGCGATTCGGAGAGCTGGTAGGAGATCAGCCCGCGGTAGCGGCGGGTGGAGAGGCCTTCCAGGACGCGCAGGTCGAGCTTGTCGGTGAGCAGGCGCGAACGGAAGCGCGCCATGGGTTCCAACCTGTTCGTCGTCAACGAGAAGTCCGAGGCGAAGTCGATGGTCGGGTCGCGCAGGATGCTGTTCTTCGGGATGAACCTGCGCACCTCCTCGGAGAACCCGGTGACCTTGTTCAGCGCCTCGACCCCGATGGCGAGACCCGAATCGGTCGCATTGAAGGCCGCCTGCTGCAGGTCGTGCGAGACGAATCCGAAGGTGAGCAGGAAGCCGAGGTCGGCCTCGGTGAGCGCCGGCTCGGAGGCGAGGGTCACGTGCGGCTCGGCCGGGGTGCCGAAGGCGTGCAGCCGGACCTTGTACACCTGCACCTGGGCCGCAGCCTGGAAGTCGAAGGACGGGCGTACCCGGTTGCGGTCGGTGAAGGTGAGCACCCCTTGCTCGATCTGGAACTCGTTGCCGCGGAACTGCGCCGTCCCGTGGACGGTGTTCACCGAGCCGAGCAGGCCGACGCTGCGCGACGTCCCGGTGACCTTGAGATCTCCCTTGAGGTCGGCGCGCGCCAGGTTGTTCTCGATGCGCACCGCGCGCGAGAGGTGGACGTCGAGATCGAAGTGCACCACCAGCGCGCTCTTCGCCAGCACCCGCGGGGCGGGCGGGCGCCGGCTGAAGTCGAGCAGGCTGCGCTCGAGATCGAGGTCGTCGGTGTAGCGCAAGCGGCTCACGATCACCGAGCCGCCCAGCACCGGCTCGAGGGGCGGACCGTAGAGGGTCACGTCGCCGTCCAGCGTCGCCGGCAGGTTGTCCTGGAACCGCACGTTGACGTCGCTGATGTGCGCGGCGATGTCGACCTTCTGCGGGTGCAGCGCCTTCATCTCCACCCCGCCGGAGAGCTTCGCCTCGCCGTTGTTGAGCTTGCCGCGCAGGTCGTCGATGACCAGCGCGTCCTGGCTGAAGGAGACGCTCCCGTTCAGCTCACGGGCGGCGATGGCCAGCCCGCGCAGCCGCGCCTCGCCATCCTCGATGCGCAGGTTGCCGAGGACGGTGGGCGCCTGGAGGGTCCCGCCGACCGTGGCCTGGATGAGGTAGGTCCCGGCGGCGTGCTCCAGATCGGCGAAGAGGTTCTGCAGGATGCGGCCGTCCACCGACGCCGCCAGGCGGAGCGCGAGCTTCCCGTCCCGCAGGCGGCTCCCGGCGACAGTTGCCGTCGTGTACGGAGCGCGTAACGCGAGCTTGCGCACCTCGATGCCCGAAGGTCCGAACACGAGCTGTCCGGGGCCGTCGTTCTCGAAGGTCATTCCGTTGCGCAGGAGCTGCAGCGCGCTCAGCTCCGCCCGGCCCTCCGATTCGCGCCAGCGCAGGAGCGACCCGGAGAGGGAGAGCGCCGCCGAAAGCGATCCGCCCTGCACCTCCGCCTCGGGAAGGAAGCTCTGGAAGTACCCCGACAGGTCGGGAAAGCGCACCGCCAGCGTCGTCGAGTACGGCAGGTCGTCCTCGAGCGCGGCGCGGCCTTCCAGCCGGTGCGTGCCGACCTCGCCCTCCCAGCGCAACTGCTTGCCGTCGAGGTGCAGGGAGACCGTGCCGTCGCCCAGCGCGGCGCTGCCCGCCCGTCCGCCGGCGAAGGTCGAGCGCACCTCCAGGACCGGATGCTGCGCCACGCCGCGCAGGC
>JBJMQJ010000271.1:0-4686 GCA_045802765.1 Myxococcales bacterium | reverse complement strand
GGGTTTGGCAGATAGCCCGCCCGGCGGAACTCGAAGTGGATCTTGGTGTTCTTCGGCACGTCGAAGTTGAAGGGAGTGACGCCCTGCTTCTTGCCGCCCGTCCAGATCGCTTCGACGTCGGTGCCGCCGGGGTCCGACCAGACGAAGAGCATCACGTTCTGCGCGACCTCGGCGGGCTTCTTCGCCTCCGCCTCCCTCGCGGCCGACGCCAGCTTCTCCGCCTCGCGTTGGGCGCGTTCCGCTTCGTGCCGCATCGTCTCCGCCAGCTGCGCGGCTTGCTTGCGCGAGTCCAAGACCAGGTAGCCGATGCCGGCGAGCGCCAGCGTGAGGACCACCACCCCCCCCGCGATGAGCGGCAAATGCGAACGCTGGGGCGCGTGCTCGATCATCGCGCCCGGCGGCGAGGTGGGCCGGGCCGGCGTGGCGTGCTGCATGCGCGCGAGATCGGGCGCTGGCGTCGGTGGCGCGGGCTTGCGCGTGAGCGGGCGCGGCGGCGGAGTCTGCTGCGGCAACCCGGGGTTGGAACGCGACATCGCCATCTCGTCGGCGGTGGCGAGCGGCAGCTCGTGGCCGATGCCGAGGTGCTCCATGCAAGCGGCGAGCGCCTGGCGGAGCTGCTCCATGCCCGGGTACCGATCCTCCTGCTTCTTCGCGAGGCACTTGAGGATGATCGCCGCCCACTCGGGCGGAAGGAGCGGGTTCAAGGCGACCGGATCGGGCGGCGGCAGCTGCAGGTGACCGATCAGCACCTCGCCGAAGCTTTGCCCCGGAAAAGGCAGCTTGCCGGTCGCGAGCTGGAAGAGGATCACCCCGACGGAGTAGACGTCGCTGCGCGCGTCGATCTGGCTGGTCAGCCCGCCGGCCTGCTCCGGCGACATGTACGCCGGCGTGCCCATCACCATGCCGGTCTGCGTCTTCCCGGTCGACTGTCCAGACCCCGGGTCGGTCAGCTTGGCGATCCCGAAGTCCACCACCTTGACGAAGTGCCTGCGGCCCTTGTGGATGGTCAGGTAGATGTTGTCCGGCTTGAGGTCCCGGTGGATGATCCCGCGCTCGTGCGCGGCGGCGAGCGCCTCGCAGACCTGCAGGATGATCGGCCCCACCGTCTCCACCGGCAGCGGCGTCCCCGGCTCGGCGAGATCCTGTAGCGGCTTCCCGTACAGGAACTCCATGACGAAATAGTGGCGGTTGTCCTCGGTGACGTTGAGGTCGAGGATCTTGAGGATGTTGTCGTGCCCGATGACGTTGACGGCGCGCGCCTCGTTGAAGAAACGGTCGACGATCTTCTTGTCGGCCGAGAACTGCTGATGGAGGAACTTGATGGCGACGCGCGACCCGATCACCGGGTGCTCGGCCATGTAGACCGAGCCCATCCCGCCTTTTCCCAGCACGCGCGTGACCCGATACGACCCGATGTTGCGGCCGATCAGCTCGTCGTCGGGGTCGACACCGGTGAGGTCGAGGCCGTCCTCAGGACAGTGCAGGATCTCGTCCTCGTACGTGTTCGCGCACTCGGGGCAGGTCCGGGACACGAGTTCTCTCCGCGCGTGGTGCCAGGTCCAGAACGCGGACGGTAGGCGAAAGGGGCCGCCTGGCCCCCTTCCCCCCGAGCACGCGGGCGCCTGCACACACAGTCGACACCTCGCAGGGCGCTGCTGTCAAGCGGGCGTCCTGGCCCGGCTGGAATGGGGTTGCGCTCGCGCCGCCGTCGAGCGCGCCCTACTTCAGCGCGTCGCCGATGTCGATGAGCCCGTCGTTGGGCAGCTCGCTCTTCTTCTTTTTCTTCGGCGGCGCCTTGCGGGCAGAGCGCTCCGGCGCGCGCTCGATCGGCGGCGTCAGGGAGCCTGCCGCAACCGCCGTCATCTTGGCGGTGAAGGTCTGCGCGACGTCGGCCACCAGATCGGCCTGGTAGGGGATGTAGCCCGACCTGGTGATCTCGAGGTGGACCTTGGCGTTGCGCGGCGCCTCGATGGAGAGCGGCGCCGTCCCGTCCTTCTCGCCGCTTTTCCAGCTGGCCTTCACCCGGGCCTCGAGCGGGTCGCTCACCACCACCACGTAGACCGGCTCGGCTTCCGCCTGCGGAGGCGGCTGCTGGACCTGCGTCTTGCGCGTCCTCACCACTTCGTCGGCGGCGAGCTTCGCTTCCTCGGCCGCGGTGAGCGACTTGCTCACCAGGAAGCCGGCGCCGCCGAGCGCCAGCACGAGCGCGGCCGCGATCCCGATGACGAGCGGCGCGCGACCCTTATGCGACGCCGTCGCCGGGAGCGTCGGCTGATCCTCGGGCTCCTGCGCGCGGACTTGCGGCCTTCCTGGCGTTGCGCGCGGCCGGCCCGCGGCGGGAGCGCGCGGCCGGGAACCGGGCTGCGATCTCCCCGGCGAGCTGCGTCGCGCTCCGCCGCGCGGGTCCGTCGATCGGCCGGGCTGCGAAGGCGTGCGCGCTCCCGGGTTGGACGGCGACCCGCGCGAGGCGATGGTGTCCATGTCCTCGTTCTTCTCCGCCGCCGGCAGCTCGGTGCTGATGCCGAGCTGATCCATCACGCGCGAGATCGCCTCGTGCAGCTGCTGCATGCTCTGGAAGCGATCCTCCTGCCGCTTCTGCAGCGTGCGCAGGATGACGGTCTCGTACGCCTCCGGAACCGCCGGGTTCAGGTCGCGCGGGCGCGGCGGCGCCAGCTGGATGTGACCGATGAGCACCTCGCCGAAGGCGGACCCCGGGAAGGGCAGCCGTCCGGTGGCGAGCTGGAACATCATCACGCCCAGCGAGTAGACGTCGCTCCGCGCGTCGATGAGCTGCGTACGGCCGCTGGCCTGCTCCGGCGACATGTACGCCGGCGTCCCCATCACCATGCCGGTTTGCGTGTTGCCGGTGGAGACGCCTTCGGAGTTGGTGAGCTTGGCGATGCCGAAGTCCACCACCTTGACGAAGTTCTTCTTTCCCTTGAGCGAGATGAGATAGATGTTGTCGGGTTTCAGGTCGCGGTGGACGATTCCCGCGTCGTGCGCCGCGCCGAGCGCGTCGCAGACCTGGAGCAGGATGGGCCCCGCGACCTGGAGAGGCACCGCGCCGCCGCCCTTGAGCAGGCTCTGCAGCGGGCGGCCGTGGAGGAATTCCATCACGAAGTAATGGCGGTTGTCGTCGGTGACGTTCAGGTCGAGGATCTTGAGGATGTTGTCGTGACCGATGACGTTGACCGCGCGCGCCTCGTTGAAGAAGCGGTCGACGATCTTCTCGTCGTGCGAGTACTGCGGGTGCAGGAACTTGATGGCGACCTTCGAGCCGATGGTCGGGTGCTCGGCCATGTACACCGAGCCCATGCCGCCCTTTCCGAGCAGCCTGACGACCCGGTAGGAGCCGATCGAGTGTCCGATCAGGTCGTCGGCAATGCCGCCGGTGAGGCTGACCCCGTCCTCCGGGCAGTGCAGGACGTCATCGTCGTAGGTGTTGCGGCAGTCGGGGCAGGTCCGGGGCACGAATCCCAGTTGAATCGCCCGGCTGCACTGCTGTCAAGCAACCGCCCGGGCCTTTTTGCGCGTTATGCTCGGGCGACCGATGCGGTTCGCCAAGCTCCACGGGTTGGGGAACGATTTCGTCCTGCTCGACCTGCGCGGCCGGCCCGGGATGGCGCCGCCTTCGCCGCAGCGCGCTACGGAACTCTGCGATCGGCATCGGGGAATCGGCGCGGACGGCGTCCTCACGCTCTTCGACAGCGAACGCTTCGTCATCCACAACGCGGACGGGTCGGTGCCCGAGATGTGCGGAAACGGCGCGCGTTGTGCGGCGCTGTGGATCGCGACCGACGGAGGTGCGCGGCCGGCGCGCGCGCGGGTGGTGCTGCAGACGGATGCGGGCCCGCGCCCGTGCGCGGTCGATGCGGAGACGGCGTCCTTCGGCCAGGTGGAAGTCGAGATGGGCATCGCCGAGGTGGGGGCGCCGCGCGAGCTGACCGGCGGATTCACCGCGGTGCCGGTCTCCACGGGCAATCCCCACCGCGTCGTCTTCACCGAGGGCGACCTGCGCGTGCTCGCGGCACGGCACGGGCCGGCCCTCTGCCGCGCGGAGGAAGCGAACATCGAGTTCGTCTCGCGCGTCGGTCCGGCGCGCTACTCCGCCGTGGTCTGGGAACGCGGCGCCGGCCTGACCCAGGCCTGCGGCACCGGGGCTTGCGCCGTGGCCGCGGCAGCAGCCGCCCGCGGCGACGTGGATGCATCCACCGAAGTGATCGTCGAGCTTCCCGGCGGTTCCCTCTCCATCCGCCGCGATCCGTTGACGGGTCAGCTCCTCATGCGCGGCCCCGCCCAACTCGTCTTCACCGGCCACCTCCCCGACTGACCCCCGCGTCGATCGAGCCTTTCGAGGAGCCGCGATAGATTCCGGATCACCGCGAAGCGCGCGAAGACCGCGAAGTCGGTTTTGCACGGGAACCTTCGCGCTCATCGCGCGCTTCGCGGTTGATCCCGAGGTCCTGATCCGCGGCGTCTTCGGGCTAGTGCACAGGCGTCGGTGCGGAGCCGGCGTCGGGAGCGGTGGGAGGTTGTTTCGGCGGGGCGGTGGGCTGGCGAGGAGGGGAGGTCGGGGGTGGGTGGGGTTTGGATTGGGAGGCGTCTTCGAGGAGGCCCTGGATTCCTTCCAATTCGCGGAGCATCGGGGAGGCTTCCAGGGCGTGCTCGCCGCCGCCTTCCTCGACG
>JBJMQJ010000270.1:0-3626 GCA_045802765.1 Myxococcales bacterium | reverse complement strand
GTTCCCTCCGGTTCGAGCAGCTCGGGTGCGCCGCGTCCCTCCGAGCCAAGACCGCCGCCAGCGCCGAGAACCGGAGGAAGGTCGTACTGGGGTAGCCGGCCGCGCAAGCCGCGCAGAGCGCGGCGCAGATCGTCCACGACCTGCCGGTCGGCCGCGGCGCGACGCTCGCGCTCCAGCCGGCGCAGCTCGTCCTCGACCAGCGACCGCAGGTCGATCATCGCCCGCGCAAATGCCTCGGCCGCGCGATCCGGCACGACGCCGCGCCGCGAGCCTGGCGGTACCGTGAACCCCGGGAAGTCGATCAGCCCGGACAGTTCGCAACCGATCCAAGGCGGCCCGTCGAGATCGAGCGCGTGCAGCTCGCCGATGTCGTCCGCCACGAGCGTTCCGGCGCAGCTCACCTGGATGGCGGGCCGCTCGGCACCGCGCGCGAGGTACAGCTCGACGTGCGCGACCGGAAAGCCGGCCACCGGCAGCTCGCCGGCGATGCCCAGCGGTTCGCCGGTGAACCGGCGCGGAACGACCGCGAAGCGCTTCTGGGCCGTCCCCTTCGCCATCGCGTCGTGGACCTCGATCTCGACGCCGGACGCGAGGATGGGCCCGCGGAGCTCCGCGGCGAGATACTCCGCCAGGCGGCGACCGGACACCGCGCGGGATCCGGTTTCGTGCAGCTCGGTGACGGCGATCTCGGTGAAGGTATCCGCCGATCCGAGATCGGCCGGCAGCTCGTCGAGCGCCACGCGCGGCTCGTCTTCGACCAGGCGGAGCACGTGGACGTTCGAGCCGACCACGCGCGAGCGGATCTCCATCCGATGGCCGATTGACCAGAATCCGAGGAGCCCGACGCCGTACTGCCCGGTGACCACGAGGCGGTGGCGCTCCTCGGGACTCAAGCTGCGCTTTCGCGAGCTGCCGATGTTGGTCGCGATGTATCGGAGCGCCTCCTCGCGGCCGAGGCCCGGCAGGACGCCCTCGCCGTCGTCGCGAACCGTGAGCGCCGGACCGCCGCGTAGCCGGCGCCGCGACACCACGACGTGGCGAGCGTGCGCATCGATGGAGTTCTGGACCAACTCGGCGACCGCCTTGCGCGGGTCGGATTGCGACCGGGCCAGCCAGCGGATGAGATCGAAGGGATCCGCCGGACGGAGCACCAAGGTGCGAGCGGTCCCCTTCGGCACGGGCGGCAGTGTATCGCCACATGGCCAGCGAAGTCCCGAAAGGCAAGGTTCCTCAAATCCGGGCGTGCACCCCGTGGGGAACGAGTGCGAGAGCGATGGAATTCGCGTCATTGCCACCGCGGAGCCCCCATGGCGCTTGGCGCAGCGCATCCGTCTCGAGACGAGTGCCGGAGAGGCCTCGAACCCGTCGCGGACCGGCGATGTCGGAGGGGTCTGCTAGGGTTTTCTCGTGACGAAATCCTTCCTCGATAATGGTGGCTCCCTCGACGCGCGGCTCGAGGCGCTGGCATCCGTCGCCTCGCTCGTCGACTGGCCGGTGCC
The DNA here is from genome assembly GCA_045802765.1 of Myxococcales bacterium. GTDB lineage: Bacteria > Myxococcota > Myxococcia > Myxococcales > 40CM-4-68-19 > VBKO01. Next base: position 2,127 of record JBJMQJ010000270.1, on the reverse strand, counting down.
CCGCGAGCGCGACGCGCGCGCCTGCGCCGGGTTTGCGGGCGTGCTGGACAAGCTCGTTGCGATGCTCGCGCGGGGGCCCGGCGCGATCGGCGTCGCCCTGGGCGAGGGGTTGCACGCGCTCGCCGCCCGTGAGGGCGCGCTCAAGGCCGGCCATTCCGGGAACGGAGATTTCGCCCGGGAAGAGCTCGGGATCGCTGCCAGCACCGCGCAAAAGCTGGAGCGGCTGGCGCGAGAGCTGGAAAGCCGGCCGCTGCTTCGCGCCGCCGTGCGCGCCGGCGAGGTGTCGCCCCGGCATGCCGAGGCCGTTCTGCCTGCGGCGCGGGGCGACGCGGAGGCGCTCTGGGTGGAGCGGGCGCGCACCGCGACCGTCCGCGCGCTGAAGAAGGCGGTGCTTGCGGCCACCGACCCCGACGAGGAGGGCAAATGGACGGTGTTCCAGGCCGGCGTGCCGCCGGAGCTGCGGGCCGTGGTCGACGAGGCGGAGGAGCTGGCCGGCGAGGCGGTCGGGGCGTGCTCGCCCCGGTCGGAGCGGGTGCTGGCAATCTGCAGCGAGTATCTCAGCACGCATCCGGCGCCCGATGACGACGGCATCGCGGAGGCCGCGCTCTCCCCTGGCGAGGGGTCCGACGAGCCGCTGAGAGGGTTCCTCGAGGAGCAGTATGAACGGTGGGCGTCTCTCGGACGACCCGCGCCGGTCGCGGCGCCCGAGGGGGTTTCCGGCCCCGCAGATGTGCGCGCGCTCTGCGAGCACCTCGTGCAGCTCTCGCGCATGCGAGACGGCTGGAACGAGGTGTTCGGGCACGTCGCGATGGTGGTCCGCGCCATCCGGGGTTGGGAGTACCTGGGGTTCGCCTCGTTTGCGCACTATTGCGAGGAACGGCTCGGGATGGGGGAGCGCACCGTCGCACAGCGGGTCGCGCTGGAGCGGAAGCTGTACGAGCTGCCCACGCTCAGGGAAGCGATGCGTGAGGGGCGGATTTCGTACGAGAAGGCGCGGCTCATCGCGCGGCACGCCGACCAGCGGACGGTCGCAGAGTGGATCTCGCGCGCCGAGGGGCTCACCTGCGTCGAGTTGCGGGACGCCCTGCAGGACCAGGAAGAGGCGCAGATGTGCGCGCGGAACCAGTACCGGGCGTGGCTGTCGCCCAGCGTGGCCAGGCTGCTGCTCTTGACCATTGCGGCCGTGCGGAACGCGGAGGGGAGACGGCTTTCGCCCGGGGAATGCTACGCAAAGGCCTGCGCGCACTTCATCGAGGTGTGGAAGCCCATCCTTCGGGCGGGAAAGAAAACGCTGTCGAGACGGGTGCTGAAGCGCGATCGAGGGCGATGCCAGGTGCCGGTCTGCAGCAAGGCCGGAGCGCATTCGCATCACATGCAGTATCGGGCGGCGGGGGGCGCAGACGAGGAGGCGAACTTGATCGCGCTCTGCGCGCCACACCACCTGCGCGGGGTGCACATGGGGCGCGTGCGGGTGCGGCACGAATCGCCGGGGCAGATCCGGTGGGAATTGGGGGTGGGCGAAGGGGGAGCGCCGCGGCGGGTGTTCGTTCGGCCGGCGCCGGCGGCGGCGCCCGGACAAGTGGCTGCCGATCGGAGCCCGTGACGGGCGCCGAGGCGAGGAGCGTGAGCGGGAGGAGCGCAGGACGAGCTGATCGGTTCCGCCGCCAGGGCTAGGATCGGAACCGATCGAACGTCTCGAGGACGAGGCCGGACGCCTCGAAGGCCGCGTCGACGGCGGCGACGAAGCGCTCCGTATCGCTCGGAGTGGAGGCGAGCTCGGCGAGCGGATCCGGCCGATCGAGGAGGCGATCCACGTCGCCGATGCCGAACGCGTCGGGGTCGGTCGTCTCGATCTCGGCCCAGGTGAGCGGCACAGCCACCGGGGCGCTCGGCCGTGCACGGAGCGAATACGGCGCGATTACCGTGGCCACGGGGTTGTTCCTCAACCAGTCGACGAAGACGCGCCCGCCTCGCAACGCGACGCGGAAAACGATGGTGAGCTCCTCTTCGTGCCTGGCCGCGAGGAGCGCGGCGAATTTCTGCACCGTGACGGCGATCGTCTCGGTCGAAGCGGACGGGCGGATCGGCGAGACGACGTGATAGCCCTTGGAGCCCGTCGCGATCGGC
>JBJMQJ010000269.1:0-2761 GCA_045802765.1 Myxococcales bacterium | reverse complement strand
CGACGTCGCGGAAGGAGCTTCGACGGCGCAGCTCACCAGCTGAGCGGGAACGAGCTTCGTCTTCGGCTCCGGGCGCGCGTCGTGGGCGCAAGCGGCCGCGACGGCGAGGGCCGCGAAGGCGAAACGGCGCATGGAGGTGCTAGTACCGTGGATGGCAGCGGCCGGAAAGGAAACGGCAGCGCGCGCTCGCTTCTGCGTGAGCAAAAAACGAAAGGCGCGTCCCCTCGTCGGGAACGCGCCTCCATTCGCGCCCTTCTCCTCCGCGGCTACGCGGCCTCTTCGAAGTCGGCCAGGTAGCGGCTGAGGAAATTGCGCGTGCTCTTCTCCACCTGCCGGACGCGCTCGCGCGAGAGGCCCCACTGCTTCCCCAGGTCCTCCAGCGTGCGCGGATCGTCCTGCGTCAGGCGGTCGCTCAAGATGTCCCAGGCCAGCTCGCCCATCCGCTTGCGCACCTTGCCCAAGGCGTTGCGAACGTTCTCCTGGCGCTCCGCGCGGATGATCTGCTCGTCCGGCGTAGGCCCGTCGTCGCTCAGACGATCGAGGTGGGTCGACTCGCCCTCCGGATCCAGCGACTCCTCCAGCGAGATGTCCCGCGGGGGCAGTCCGCCGTTGGGCATCGTCCTGCGCACCGCGCTCGGCCCGTCCTTCAGGCAGCGCGTGATGTACGCACGGATCCACCACACCGCGTACGTCGAGAAGCGATTCCCCTTCTCGGGGTCGAAGTGCTCGATGGCCTTCAGAAGCCCGTAGTTGCCCTCCTGCACCAGGTCCTCCAGCCGGACGCCGCGCCCCATGAACTTGCGCGCCACCGAGATGACCAGGCTCAGGTTGTGGACCACCAACTGCTCCTGCGCGCGCTTGTCGCCCTTGCGGGCGCGACGAGTGACCTTGAGCTCCGTCTCCCGGTCGAACGGGGGATGGGCCCTGATCAGCTTGATCAGCGGCGCAAGGTCATCGAATTCGCTGCGGTCGCGCATTTCTCTCTGTTCCTTCCTTTCCCCCTGTGCTGCCTACAACGCCCGAGCCCTCCCAACGATCCCGACCCCTGGAAGACCCCCGAGCTGCGAATTGTCTCACCGACGCTCTCTTTGATGCACAACGCCCGGTTCTGTTGCCGATTTCGGTTCGCGGCGTTATGACGCATCGTTCACTCTCGGACGCCGTTCGGATGTGATGCAACGGCGCGGAAACGTTGCGAACTTCCCCACCCAGCTCATTCCAGGCGCCCGTAAGGGACTGGTTCGAGGCCTCCTTTGCCTCTCCCACCCGGGCGCAAGCGCTCGGATGGCCGCCGATCCTCTCGGGGAGGAGCACCCTGCTCCTCGCGCCGACGGGGTCGGGCAAGACCCTCGCAGCCTTTTTGACGGCGATCGACAAGCTGATGTTCACGCCGCCTCCCGAGCAGCATGCGCGCTGCCGGGTGCTCTACGTGTCGCCGCTCAAGGCGCTGGCCGTCGACGTGGAGCGCAACCTGCGGGCGCCGCTGGCGGGCATCGCCGCGCACGCCGAGCGGGCCGGCGCCTCCTTCCACCTGCCACAGGTCGGCATCCGCACGGGCGACACGCCCGCAAGCGAGCGCGCGCGGATGCTCCGCGCCCCGCCAGACGTGCTCATCACCACCCCCGAGTCGCTCTACCTGCTCCTCACCTCGCAGGCGCGCGAGACGCTGCGCTCGGTGGAGACCGTCATCGTCGACGAGATCCACGCGATGGTCGCCGGGAAGCGCGGCGCCCACCTCTTCCTCTCGCTGGAGCGGCTGGAAGTGCTGCGCGGCGCGCGTGAGCCCTCGCAGCGCATCGGGCTCTCCGCCACGCAGCGGCCGCTGGACGAAGTAGCGCGCCTGCTGGGCGGCGGCGAACCGTCCGGCAAGAAGTGGCGCGCCCGACCTGTCGAGGTGGTGGACGCAGGCAGCAAGAAGCAGTTCGACCTGCGCGTGGAAGTGCCGGTCGAGGACATGCGGCAGATCGGCCAGCTCGAGGAGCTCCCCTCGGGCCCGGTAGGAGGCGGACCGCGGCGCCGGTCGATCTGGCCGTCCATCCACCCGCGGCTGGTGGAGCTGATCCGCGCGCACCGCTCGACGATGATCTTCGTCAATTCGCGCCGCCTCGCGGAGCGGCTCGCGGGAGCGCTGAACGAGCTGGCGGGCAGCGAGATCGCGCTCGCGCACCACGGGAGCGTCGCGCGGGAGAAGCGCGCGGAGATCGAGGATCGCCTCAAGAAGGGCGAGCTGCCCTGCATCGTGGCGACCAGCTCGCTGGAGCTGGGCATCGACATGGGCAGCGTCGATCTGGTGATCCAGATCGAGGCGCCGCCGTCGATCGCGTCCGGGCTGCAGCGCATCGGGCGCGCCGGGCACCAGGTGGGAGGAGTGCCGCGCGGCGTCCTGTTCCCCAAGCACCGCGGCGACCTGCTCGGAAGCGCGGCCGCGGCGCAGGGCATGGCGGCGGGACAGGTGGAGGAGACCTTCTACCCGCGGAACCCGCTGGACGTGCTCGCTCAGCAGATCGTCGCGACCTGCGCGGAGCGGCCTTGGAAGGTGGACGAGCTCTACGCGATGGTGCGCCGGGCGGCGCCCTTCGCCGAGCTGCCCCGCTCGAGCTTCGAGGGCGTGCTCGACATGCTCAGCGGCCGCTACCCATCCGACGAGTTCGCCGAGCTCAAGGCGCGGCTCTCCTGGGACCGCGTGGCGGGGACCGTCCGGGCGCGGGAAGGAGCCGCGCGCGTCGCCGTGGTGAACGGCGGGACCATTCCGGACCGCGGG
>JBJMQJ010000268.1:0-9023 GCA_045802765.1 Myxococcales bacterium | reverse complement strand
GGCCGGCTGCACACCACCTTCGATCAAGCGGTCGCCGCGACTGGGCGCCTCGCCTCGATCAATCCAAATCTCCAGAACATCCCCATCCGCACGCCGCTGGGCGCGCGGATCCGCGAAGCCTTCATCCCGCGCTCCGGCTGGAAGCTCCTCAGCGCCGACTACAGCCAGATCGAGCTGCGCGTGCTGGCGCACGTCTCCGGCGATCCGGTGCTGCGCGACAGCTTCCTCTCCGGCGAGGACCTGCACGCGCGCATCGCCGGGGAGACCTTCGGGGTGCCTGCCGCCGAGGTGACGCGGCAGCAGCGCGACATCGCCAAGATGATCAACTACGGAATCGCGTACGGGCTCTCCTCGTTCGGTCTCGCGCACCGCCTCGGCTTGCCGCAGTCCGAGGCGCACTCGATCATCGAGCGCTACTTCGCGCGCTACCGCAAGGTGAAGGAGTGGCTGGACGCGACCATCGAGGAGGCGCGCCGCAGCGGACGGGTGAAGACGCTCTTCGGAAGGCGGCGCTACCTGCCGGACATCAATTCCAAGAACCCGGCGGCGCGCGGCGCGGCGGAGCGCACCGCGGTGAACACGCCCATCCAGGGCACCGCCGCCGACCTGGTCAAGCGCGCCATGCTCCGCGTCGATCGCGCCCTCGCCGCGCGGGCGCTGCAGGCAAAGATGCTCCTCCAGGTCCACGACGAGCTGGTCCTCGAGGCGCCCCCCGCCGAGCTGGACTCCGTGGGACCCCTCCTCGTCGAGGAAATGAAAGGCGCCGCCGATCTCGCGGTCCCCCTCGAAGTCGAGCTGGGCCAGGGCGATACCTGGGCCGCCGCCCACTGACCAAAACGATTACACCACGGAGCACACGGAGATCACGGAGGACGGATGTTCAAAAAACCCGACTCCGTGTGCTCCGTGGTGCAGTCGTTTTGACCAGGGTCATTGCACCGAGAGGGAGGCGGTGCCGCGGGTGGCGGAGGGATCGGCGCCCGAGATGGCGGCGCCTGACATGGCGCGGGCGACGCAGCGGGCGGTGTCCTCGTCGCGCGCGGCGTCCATGATGACCTGCGGGTCGTGCACCTGGCCGTCCTGGACGGTGAAGCTCACAACCAGCGAGCCGCGCCGGCGGGCGGCCTGCGCGCAGCGGTCCAGCGCGCGCTGGGCGCCGCTCAAGCGATCCTTCCCCGCGTCCGGGCGGGGCATCTCGGTGTCCAGCACGACCTTGTCGACGCGAAAGCCGCGTGCGCTCCCCGGCTTGTCGACGGGCAGCCCTTCCTCGTCGGCGGTGGCCACCGGCGCGGAGTCCACCTCCAGCTCCCACCAGAGCGGAAGGCCCTGCATCCGGAAAATCCGGGCCGCCGCGTTGCCGGCGCACCGCTCGCCGGACGGGCGGAAGTAGACCGTCAACGAGAGCTTTCCTTGCTTCTTCGCCGCCGCCCATTGCCTGGCCTGTTCCGGCGTGGCGCGAAAAGCGACGTCGTCGATGCCCGAAAGATCGAGCGTGAGCGCGCCGTCCAGCGCCCGCAGCGCGCGGCCGCCGTCGAGCTCCAGCTCCTGCTCGGCCTCGCGATACCGGCCCAACCCGAACCCGTTCGCCGGGACCCAGACGTGGTACGCGCGCGCCAGGAGCTGCCCTCGCGAACGGGCCGGCGCGACGCCCGGCGCGGGCTCGCCGCCCGGATCCTTGAGCGCGGCGCAGATCGCCGCCACCTCGTCCTCGGCGGTCAGCGCCGCCGCGTCCCGCGGCGGGACCTGCGCGGCGGCGACGAGCGCGATCAGCGCGAGCAGCATCCGGCCAGCATATGCGCTGCCGCGCCGCCCGCCAAAGCTCAGGAGACCAGTCGGACCGCGCCCGGCACGAGGGTGAATGTGGCAGGAAGTCGCCCGATCAGCTCCCCGTCGGCTTCGATGTCTACCGATCTCCGAGCGCCCGGCAAAGGCTCGAGCCGCACCGAACGAGCGGTCGCGGTGCGGGTACCTTTCAGCTTCACGTGCGACCCGTCGTACATCGCCGCACCGCGCAGCACGAAATCCGAGAGCGAGTAGCCGCTCCAGATGGTGACGTGGAACAGCCCGTCGTCGAGCAGCGCCCCGGGCGCGACGACCATCCCGCCGCCGAAGCAACGCCCGTTGGCGACGGCGAAGGTCGTCACCAAGCCTTCCTGGAAAGGCCCGCCGTCCAGCGACCAGCGGATGGGGACGTCCCTCCAGCCCGCCAGCGCCCGGAGCGAGGCGACCGCGAAAGTGAGCTTCCCTCCGAGCAGCTTGCTGCTCGAATTGGCGATGCGGACGACGTCCGATCCGACGCCCGCCTCCGCGACGTTGATGAAGTAGCGCGCGGCGTTTTGCCCCTTGGGATCGACGAAGTCGATGCGGCCCACGTCGATGGAGCGGCCCTCGTTCGAAAGGCGCGGCGCGCAGGCGCGCAGGTCGCCGTCCAAACCGACGGTGCGGCGCAGATCGCCGCCGGTGCCGCGCGGCAGGATGCCTAGAGCGGCGCCCGGGCGCACGGGACGCGGCGCGTCGCCATGGCCCGGCTCCTCGAAGAACCCGTTCACCACCTCGTTGATGGTGCCGTCTCCTCCCACGGCGATGACGAGGTCCGCTCCGCCGCGCAGCGCCCGCCTGGCCAGCTCCGCGGCGTGCATCGGCCTCTCGGTGAACGCGTGAGCGTGCTCGCCTATCGCCGCGCGGACCGCCGCCGAGATGTCGTCGAAGTGGCGTCCAGTCGCGCCGTTCGCCGCGCGCGGATTGACGATGAGGAACGGCTTCACCGCGCCTGTTCTACCGCGACCCCGAGCCAGCGGGCGAGCACGCTGACGACATCCTCCGCGCCGAGCGCCGACGCGCATTCCGGGCTGGCCGTCACGGCGCGCGCCCCGCACGCGTCGAGCTCGCGGCGGCGATCGGCCGCGATCGCCTCCGCGGCCGCGGGGAGGGTCCGGGGCAGGAGCCCGTTGGCGCCGCAGCAGGCCGTATCGGCGCCGCAGCGGAGCGGCTCGCGCACCTCCTCGACGGCCGCGGCGAGGAGCGCGCGCGGCGCCGTCACCTCGGAGAGGCCGCGGGCCAGCTCGCACGGATCGTGGTACGCCGCCGACTCGGCGAGCGGCGGCCGATCCCGCAGGTCCGGCCGCGCCGCCAGCGCCCGGGAGAGATACGAGCTGACGTGCTCGACGCGGCTCCCGTCGGGCAGCGCCGGCCATTTCTCGCGCACCGCGCGCGCGCAGCCCGGCGCGAGCAGGACCAGGTGCACCGGCGCCGGCCGGCGCGAGGGGCCGAGCAGCGCCGCGCGCACGCGCGCCGCGTGGGCGGCGAACATCTCGGGATGCCCGGCCTCCACCAGCTTGAGCCCGCAGCAAAGCGCCGCTTCGGGCGCGAGCGCGAGCGGCGCGCCGACGGCCCGGGCCACCGCCAGCGCCTCCCGGACGACCCTTCCTCCCGCCGCCAGCGCGTCACACCCGGCGAGCAGCATCGGCTCTTTCCTTCCCGCCTCCACTGCCGGCCGCAGCATCGCCGTCAAGGCCCCGGCCACGGCGCGCACCGCGGAGGTTCTCGGACGGGATGGAGTCCCCCACGCGGTCGGGGTCGAGATCGGGGTTGGGGTTGGGGTCGAGATCGGGGTCGGGCTCGAGGTCGGGGTCGGGGTCGACGTCGGAATCGAGGTCCAGGTCGGGCTCGAGCTCGGGGTCGAGGTCCAGGACGGAATCGCTTCGTCCCCCGCGATCCTCCGGTACACCTCCACCAGCTCCGCCTCCTCCGCGTGGCCCGCCGCGGCCATCCTGCGCGCCACCTCGCCCCACGCCCCGGGCGCGGACCCCGCGCGCACCGCGGTCGCGCGCGCCGCGTACAGCAGCGCGGGCACGTCGTTCGCGTGCGCGCAGTACGTCTGGCAACGCAGGCACCCCGTGCACGCGCCGAACGCCAGCGCCGCGGACGCGTCGGGCGAGCGCCCCGAGAGCGCCGCCAACGAGACCTTGCCCCAAGGCGTGAACGCCTCGCGGGAGGTCGCCTCGGAAACCGGGCAGGCGAAGCGGCACATCTTCGGGCAGAAGACGCACAGCTCCAGCGCGCGCCGCACGGCCGTCACCGCCGCTCCTCCGCGCCCAGCGCCGTGACGAGCCGGTCCCACGCCGGGCCCGCCCCCATCGCTTCCCAGGCAGGTCGCGCGGCGCGCAATCGCCTCGGCGCCACCAAGCGGGCCCCGTACGCCCGGGCCGCGTCCGCGGACTGTTCCACGCCCTCCTCGCCGAGCGAGAGGACCGCGAACGCTCCGCCGGCGTGCATGCCATAGAGGGCGATCTCCGCCGCCCCGGGGTGCGCGGCGAACGAGTGGAGCGCGCTCCAGCGCGCATCCACCTCGATCGCGCGCGACGAGGCGGGCGCCCGGACTTCGGGTCCCGCGTCCATCTCGACCGGCGGACCCAGCGCGCGGACCGCCCGCGTCCGGAGGAGGCGCGCCGACTCGGGACCCTCCCAGGAGAGAGCAATCAGCGCACCGCGCTCGCGCAGCCGGACCATTCCACGCGCCGGGCCGAGCCGGTCGGCGCAGAGCTGCTCCACCATCCGCACTGCGCTGCCCAGGTCGGGCGCGCGCCACGCGGCATACGCCGGCCGCGCGGCGGGGAAGAGGCGGACCCAAGCGGCTGCGATCACACACAGCCGTCCCGAGCCTCCCAGCGCCAGATGGTCCAGGTCCGGGCCGGTCGCCGAGCGCGGAGCGGCGCGGCTCTCCGCGAGCCGACCGTCGGCCAGCACCGCCGAGACCGACAGCGCCGCCGTCTCGCGCCGGCACCCGGGGACGGCCCGCTCGCCGCGCGTCGGCCCGGCCAGCCAGGCACCCACCGACCCGGACCGGACGGATGGCAGCAGGGGTCCCAGCGTCGCTCCCGCCCGCCGGGCCGCGGTTTCCAGCGCGGCCACGCTGCAGCCGGCCTCCACCCGCGCGATGCCGGTCGCGCCGTCGACCGAGGCGATGCGATCGAGCGCCGTCAGCTCCAGCAGCGCGCCTCCAGCAGGCGCCTCCACCGGCGCGTCGCCGTTCCCACGAACGCGCACGGGCAGCAGGTGCGCGCGCAGCACCGCCACCGCCCTGCCCAGGGCGGCGACGCTGGGCGGGGTGACCCGCAGCCCTTCTCCCTCGGCCAGGACCGCGGACCCGGTGGCGGAGAGGTCCTCGCGCAGCCCGTTCACAGGAGGAGCTTTCCGGGGTTCAAGATCGCCTGCGGATCGAAGGCCTGCTTGAGCGCGCGGAGCTGGCGCATCCCCTCGCCGTGCTCGCGCGGCAGGAACACCTGCTTGTGCAGGCCGATGCCGTGGTGATGGCTCAGCGTCGCGCCGGCGTCGCACGCCGCGGAAAGCGCCGCGTTCCAGCACGCGTCGTAGCGCTCCTCCGCCTCTTCGAGATCGTCCGCGTCGCTGGATCCGGCCGGCGCGCCCGCAAACCCCACGAAGGTGAAGTAGATCGAGCAGCCTTCCAGATACGCATGGGAGAAATGGGCCATGACGAACGCATGCGGCGCTACCGCGTCGCGGACGGAGCCGTAGAGCGCGTCGAGGCGGTCCCAGGTGGTGGCGACTTCCATCGTGTCCACGAAGGCGCCCGCGGAGAAGAGCGGCGACTGCCGGTAGCTGATCCTGTACCGGTTGGCGAGCCACTTTTCCCCCGGCGAGGGGCCCAGGTCCTCCGCTCCCTCCGCCGCGAGCAGCCGCAGGCTAGCCTCGCCCTCCTCGCGCGCGTCAGAGGGCGCGAACGGGCCGTCTCCCTCGAATCCGAGCACCAGGAGGGACGAGCCGGGCAGCGCGTCCACCAGGCGGTTGAGCACGAGCGGCGCGCGGAGGGCGAGCCGCAACGCCTCGGACTGCGCGCCTTCCACCACCCAACGCAGCGGCTCGGGAACGGCCACGTGCACCTCGCCGCCGCCGCGCCCGGCGAGCAGCGTGTCGAGCGGATCGTAGAGGCGCGCGACGGCCGGGCGCAGCCCGGATCGCATCAATGCCCGTAGCCCCGCCATCCCTGCTTGCACCGAAGGGAAGCGGAACCCGCGCATCCAGCGCGACGTCGGCGCCGGCCAGCAGCGGAGCCGGGCCTTGGTGAAGATCGCCAGCGTCCCTTCGCTGCCGAGGAGGAGCTGGAGGAGATCGGGACCGGCGGAGGGAGCATCCTGGGTCCGCAGGATCTCCCCTGTCCCGTCCACCGCCTCGACGGCGAGCACGATGTCCTCGATCTTGCCGTAGCGCGAGGAAAGCTGGCCCGCGCTGCGAGCGGCGAGCCACCCTCCGACCGTGGAGCAGTAGATGCTGGAAGGGAAGTGCCCCAGCGTCGCCCCCGCGCCGGCGAGCAGCTCCTCGAGTCGCTGCCCGTTCATGCCCGTCTCCACGTCCACGATGCGCGCCGGTAGATCGATGCAGGGCGGCCCGGAGAGGCGCTTCAGGTCGAGCGCGATGCCGCCTTTGACGGGGACCGCGCCGCCGCACACCCCGCTGCCGGCGCCGAACGGCACCACCGCGATCCGCCGCTCGGCCGCGTACCGCACCACCCGCACCACCTCGTCCGTCGACGCCGGCCAGACCACCGCGTCGGGCGGATGCGGAGCGACGCCCGCCTTGGTCCACAGGAGCGACCGCGGCCAGCAGTCGCGCGACATCGCCCACAGGTCGGCCGGCTCGCAGGAGGCCGCGCCGGCGCCGAGGAGCGCGACGAGATCGCGCTCGAGCGCCGTGCCCCGCGATCCGGCGGTGCGCAGCGGCCCCGTCACGTTCCCAGCCCGGGCTGGGCGGCGACCACCGGCTCTTCGGTGGGCGCCAGCTCGGCTGCGGGCGCGCGCGCCGCGTCCACCTCCAGGAGCTTGCGCCGGGTGAACGCGAAGATGTCGAGGAGCGGCACGGCGCGCGGGCAGACGTCCTGGCAGGCCTGGCAGACGCCGCAAGCGTCGAGCGTGCCGATGACGGCGCGCAAGTGCGGCAGCTGGGGCGTGGCGCGGGAGTAGGCGATGGCGAACAGGCTCGGGCCCCGCCACTCCTGGAGCTCCGCGCGGCCGATCAGCGGGCAGACGGCATCGCACAGCCCGCAGTTCACGCAACCGGAGAAGCGCGGCAACGCGGCCCGGTCGTCGACGGTCATCGGGACCAGCGCCTCGGGCGCGTAGTTGGCGAGGAACCCCCGCTTTCCTTTGCGCTCCGGCGGCGTGAAGAGCTGCGCGATCGGGTGGAGCACCAGCGCGCGGAGGCCGAGGAGCAGCAGCGCGAAGAGGCGCGTCACGGGGCCACCGTTCCGCTGGCGCTGGCGCCCGATCTGCCGGCGAGGCGCGCCGCCCGGCGGCCGGCGAGCACGCCGGTGACCGCGCACACTCCCAGCCCGCCCTCGTCGCGCGCCGGGTCGAACCCGCCCAGGACCGCTCCGCAGGCGAATGCGGTGCCCGCGCGCAGCTCGGAATCGACCTCGATGCCCGCGGCCATCCCGGGATGGGGTCCCGCCGCGCGCTCGGCGAAGAGGCGCTCGTTGGGCAGGGCGGCCATGGCATCGCGGCCGGCCGCGCGCGCGGGCAGATCGAAGACGGTCTCGCGCAGGCGGCCAGCGGCGTCGCAGCGGATCCCGCCGCCCAGGAAGCGGCCGCTGGCGAGCACTACCGCCCCCGCGCGAACTGCCTCGCATTCCACCCCGCGGACGATCTGCACTTGACCGTCGGAGCTGCGCTCGGCGATGCCGGAGATCGTTCGGACGCCGGCCTTCTCGAGCGCGGCGCCGAGCGCACGCTGCAGCCGCAGGCCGGGGACGCTCGGCGGCGCTCCGAGGAGCTCGAGCACGGGAACGCCGGCAATTCCCTCGAGCTCGGCGCGGGCGGCGAGAGGATCCGCGAGCCCCAGGGTGGGGAGGAGCAGGTGCGTGACGCGCGCCTGCGCGGCGGCGCGGGCGAGAGACGCGCCCAGCGCGGCGCGGCGCCCGGGGCCGTCCAGGTCGTGGGCGATCTCGGGCAACGTCCGCAGCGCGTCGGTGCGCTGGCGGTAGAAGTCCGGGGCCACCAGCACCGCCTCGCACAGCGGCGCCAGCAGCGGAGCGAGCCCGTGCAAAAGGAGGCGCGCCTCGATCGCCTGCGCGCCCGCCAGCGCCACCACGCCCAGACGCGCTTCCCGCGCGGCCAGGTTGCGCAGATCGCCCGCGGCGATGCCCCCCTGCGCGAGAGCGGCGGGTTTGGCGCGGCCCAGCGGAGTGGCGAGCCAGAGGTTGCGGTCCATCGACGAGCGCGCGCCGTGCATGCCCAGCGTGGCGAGGTGGCGCTGGAGCAGCGCCAGCGCATCGTCGATCGCGGGGACGAGCGCGTCGCCGAGCAGCGCGTACGGATGCCCCGGAGCGTTCCGCGCCAGGCTACGCGCGGCCTCGCCGATCGGCGCATCGTCGGCCGTGGCGGCGAAGTCGATCGCCCCGCTGGACATGGCGGTGGCGCCCGGCGACCGGGCGATCAGCAGCACCCCGGCTCCCGCTTCGCGCGCCACCAGCGCGGCACAGGCCCCGGCGAGCCCGCCACCGACGACCACCACGTCGGCGCTCAGCGCCACGGCCTGCCTCCGCCGCGGCGCAGGCCGCCCGTCGTGTAATAGGTCCCTTGAGAAAGCTCCGCCTGGGCGAGGCCTTCTCCAGCGAGCACGGCCCGGTTTCCCTTCCAGCGCTCGTCGAGCAGCGCGGTCAGATCGGTCAGCGCGGCCTCGGAAGAGAGCTGCCGCTCGTCCGCGAGCAGCGCGGCGGCCGGACCCGCGCACCGCGTTCCCTGGCACACGCCCATCGCCAGCCGGCAGCGGCGGCGCAGGTCGGCGAGCGACTCGGCAAACTCCTCGCGCAGCGAGAAGGCCAGCTCGGCGAAGGTCACTCCCTCGCAGGAGCAGGCCACCGCCCGCAGCTCCGGCTCGTCCTGCGCGGCCTGCAACACGCGCTCCGCCTCCGCCCCATGGCGGTACGAGAGTCGCGCCGCGGCGAACGCGGGGACGGCGTGCTTGCGCGAGAGCTCTTCGACCTCCGGCGGCGGCGCGTCGCCGCCCGG
>JBJMQJ010000267.1:0-5984 GCA_045802765.1 Myxococcales bacterium | reverse complement strand
CACTATATCCCAAAACTAATCAAATACCAACTCGACGCGCTCACCGCGCTGGGCGCCTTCGGCAACAGCCCCAGCGGGCAGCCGCTCGCGCAGCTCACGCGCGGACTCCGCCTCCCGCTTTCGGGCAAGAACGCGCTCACCCGCGCGCTCGACGATGGCGCGGTCCGCTCGCTCACCTTCGACGAGACCGGGCTGCCGGACGGATTCACCCGCGTGGTGGGCAAGCCGCGCTCGGGCCAGTGCGCCGTCTTTCCCGTGATGGGCGGGCAGCGCGTGATCGCGGTGGTCTATGCGGACAACGGGCCTTCCAACCGCGCCATCGAGGAGCTGGACATCCTCGAGCTGGCCGCGGCCCAGGCGGGCCTCGCGCTGGAGAACGAGCTGCTCCGCAGACAATCTACGCAGCATTGAAGCCACAAATCGCTTGAGTCGATCGCTCTGCGAGCGGTGGGACGGTGCTCGATCCGGCGCCTTCGGCGCCTCCACGAGGGGGGAGGTCGCTCCCCCCTCGACCCCGCAAAAGATCGCGTTCAGCAGGATCGAGCTCGGTGGAACGTGATCGGCAAGCGATCGCGCGATTGCGCGGCGCGCGGGCGATGCCGACCGTTCCAGCATGCGCGTTTTCTCCGCCGCAGCCGCCATCTCGATCGCGCTCGCTTCCCCGTCCGCCCTGGCGCGCGTCACGCGCGAACAGGGCCGCGCTCCTCGCCCGCCGCCCCGGCTGCAAGCGCCGCGTGTCTGGACCGAGCAGTCGGGCGCCTTCTCGATCGAGAGGCCCGACGGCGACCGGTGGAGCTTCAAGGGCGACGCGCACGGTCCCGACGGCGAGCGCCTGCCGCTGCTCGCGCGCGCGCCCGAGGCTGGCGCTCAGCTCATCGTGCAGAACGCCGACGGCGTGAGCTCGCTGCGCCAGCTGGCGCGGCTCCTCGCCGATCATCTCCAGACCGAGCAGGGCGTGCACGTCGAGGACGTGAACCGGCTCCCGGCGCGCGGCGGGGAGGCGTACGGGTTCACCTTCAGCGTCTCCGACGAGGCGCGCGGCCGCGTCGCGGTGGTGCGTTCGGGCGAGCACGTGGCGCTGGTGATCGCGAGCTGGCCGATGGGCGCGCCTCCGGCGGTGGCGGAGGACGTCGAGGCGATGATCGGGAGCCTGGGGCCTCCGCCGAACGCGCTCCCGCCTGGGGTGTTCTGAGCAGCGCCTCGATCTCGGGGGAAGGCCGCAGCTCGAGCATCGCGCGGGTCAGCTCGTCGTAGAGCGGCAGGCTCGCCGCATCGAGCGCGGCGCGATGCGCGCGGACGGTCGCGGCGTCGCCTCGCGCCACCGGGCCGGTGAGCGCGTCCGCCGCCGTACGGTGCTCGAGAGCTTCGAGCGCGCCACGGGCGAGCGGCAGCAGCGCCGCGCGCGCGATGGGCTCGGGAGCGCCCGTCGCGTCCTGGAATGCCTGCATCGCGCGGGAGAAGAGCGCGACCTGACCGCCGGCGCCGAGCACCGCCGCCGCGTGGTACAGGGCGCGCGCGCCGACGTCCACGGGGATGGGCGACATTCCCAAGGCGCGCGCGACCTTCTGCAGAGTTTCGCGGGCGAGCGCGTCCGAGCCGCTGACTCCGGCGGCGGCGTTGCGCAGGACGTCCGCGGCGCTGCCGCCCGGGATGGCACGCAAGGGATGGAGCGAACCCGTTCGCGCTCCCGCGTCGAGCGCGGAAGAGAGCGCATCGAGGCCCAGCGCACCCGCGCAGTGGGCGACGAGCTGGCCGCGACGCAAGAGCGCCGCGATGCGCCGGCAGAGCGGCTCGACCGCCGCGTCGCTGACGGTGAGGAAGACCAGCTCCGCCTCGCGAAGCTCGTCCAGGTCCGACTCCCAGCCGCGCTGTTCCGACCGGTTCCAGGCAAGGACCACGCGGATGCCGGCTCCCCTCAAAGCGGGGACGAGCACCTGGCCGACGGCGCCGCCGCCCAGGACGGCCGCCGTCTGCGGCAAGGCCTTCATTCCTCGCGCCGGAACTCGACGCCCGCAGGGCCGGCGCAGGCGACCAGGCGCTCCCCGGCGCGGACCCGGCCGGCGAGGATCTCGTCGGCGAGCGGGGATTCGACCAGGCGCTGGATCGTCTGCCGCATCGGGCGGGCCCCCAGGGAGACCTGCCACCCTCCCTCGGCGATGAGATGGTCCACCAGCCCCGGACCGGTGCGAAACGCGATCTGCCGCTCCTCCCAGAGCCGCCGCGAAGAGTCCGACAGCAACAGGGCCGCGATGTGCGCCACTTCGGCGCGCGCGAGCGGCGCGAAGACGAGCCGCTCGTCCAGCCTTCCCCACAGCTCGGGCGGAAATGCCGCGCGCGCTTGCTCCAGCGCCCGCGCCGCACCGCCCTCGGGATCGACGGTGTCGGTGGAAGGACGCTCCGGCGCGCCGAAACCCACCGCCCGCGCGCCGGCTTCGAACGCCTTCGCGCCGACGTTGCTGGTCAGCACCACGACCGCCCCGCTGAAGTCGATGCGCCGCCCACGGCCGTCGGTGAGCTGTCCTTCGTCCAGGACCTGCAGCAGGAGCTGGAGGACGGTCGGGTGCGCCTTCTCCACTTCGTCGAGCAGCACCACGCAGGCGGGGCGCCGCCGGACGGCCTCGGTGAGCTGACCGCCCTCGCCATAGCCCACGTATCCCGGCGGAGCTCCCACGAGCCGGGCGACGCTATGCGGCTCGGAATACTCGGACAGGTCGATGCGCACCAGCGCGCCCGGCTGTGCGCCTCCCTCGCTCGCGGGATACAGCTCTTCGGCGAGGACGCGCGCCGTCTCCGTCTTCCCCACTCCACTGGGGCCGACGAAGAGGAACGAGGCGAGCGGCCGCTGGGCGGAGAAGCCTGCATAGTTGCGCCGCACCGCGCGCGCGATGGCGGTCAGCTGCGCGCCGTGGCCGACGATGCGTTCCTGCAGCTTTCGCTCGAGGGAGAGGAACCGCTCGCCGTCGGGTTGCAGCAGCCGTTCCTCCGGCAGGCCCGCCATGCGCGCCACCGCGCGCGCGATGTCCTCGCGAACCACCTCTGCGCGTCCCTCGCGCCGGGCCCGCGAGCCCGCGAGGTCGATGGCGGCGAACGCCTTGTCGGGCAGGCAGCGGTCGCGCACGTAGCGGGCGGTGAGGAGCGCGGCGGCCTCGAGCGCGTCGGCGCGGAAGCGGACGCCGTGATGCTCCTCGTACCGCGCGGCCGCGCCGCGCAAGATGGGCACCGTCGCGCGCGCGGTCGGCTCGCGCACCAGGACCGGCACGAAGCGCCGCTCCAGCGCGGGATCGCCTTGCACGTGCCGCCTGAACTCGTCGTGCGTGGTGGCGCCCACGCAGGGGAACTCGCCGCGTGCGAGGGCCGCCTTCAGCTCGTTGGCGGCGTCCTGCGGACCTTCGCCGCTCGACCCGGCGCCGATCAGCATGTGCAGCTCGTCGATGAACACGACCACGCGCCCGTCGGCCCGGCGGACCTCCTCCTTGATGCCGAGGAGGCGTTCGCTGAACGACCCGCGCAGCTGGGTGCCGGCGACCAGACCCGCCACGTCGAGCTCCACCACGATGCGATCCGCCTGCAGCTCGAAGAGGCGCTGCGCGAGGCCCTCGACGATCGCCGTCTTGCCCACGCCGGGCTCGCCGACCAGCACCGGGTTGTTCGCCCGGCGCTTGCCGAGGATGTCGAGCACCTCTTCGACTTCGGCCTCGCGGCCGAGGGCGGGATCGAGCTGGCCGAGCGCCGCGAGGGCGGAGAGGTTGCGGCCGTGGGTGCAGAGGTAGGGGAATTCGCGGGGGTCGAGGGAGGACTGCGGGACGGAGTCGCGGGGGGCGGAGGAGATGGAGATCGGGGGGAAGGGCGCGGTCGGGGTCGGGGTCGGGGTCGGGGTCGCGTTCGGGGCCGGGGTCGCGGTCGGGGTCGCGGTCGCGGAGGAGGGTGAATTCGACGGGGAGGGGGAGGTCGAGGGAAATGCCGTCCGGGGCGCCGGGGCGCGTGGAACTACCGGTGCGGGTCGCGCGTAGGAACGCAGCTCGCTCGTGACTCGCACTTCCTGGGCGGGGCGGCGGCGTGGAACGGAGCCAGTCAAGTAACCGAGGGCGGTGGTGCGCAGCGATGACAGGTTCAGCAGGCGGTCCAGCAGGGTGGAGGCGGCGGAGCGGGAGAGTCGCGCCAGCGCGACCAGGAGATGGAGCCCTTCCGCGGAGGGGCTGGCGCAGTCGTCGGCCAGCTGGCGTGCGCGGTCGAGCGCCTGCGCGAACAGCTCCGGCGTCTCGGCAGGGCGCGCGCGGGAGAGCTCGTCGAGGACGCGATCCTCGTCGCACCCGCGCTCGCGGAGGAGCACGTCCGCGGCGCCCGGCACGGTGAAGGTCGCGAGCAGTAGATGCGCCGTGCTGGGCGGCTGGCCGGCGCTCTTCGCGATGTCCAGCGCCTCGGCAGCGATGCGGGAGAGCTCGGGAGAGTCGGTGGCCATCGATGCCGGCATCCTCGCCCGAGGGGATCGGCCCGCGCAAGCCCGCCCGCCGCGCTTCTCATCGAGCCGGCATTGTGGGATCCCTCGTTGCACGTTGCGCGCCTTGACCATCGGCATCGCGGGCGGGACCGCCAGCGGCAAGACGACCGTGGCGAGGCGGCTGGTGGAACGCCTCGCCGGACATCCCACCGCGCTGCTCGATCAGGACGCGTACTACCGCGACCTCTCCGACATGCCGCTGGAGGAGCGGCGCGGGTTCAACTTCGACCACCCCGACGCCTTCGACACGGACCTCCTCGTGAGGCATCTGCAAGAGCTGAAGGCCGGCCGGCCGGTGGAGAAGCCGGTCTACTCGTTCGCGCTGCACTCGCGCACCGGCGAGACGCAGCGGGTGAATCCGGGGGACGTCCTCCTGCTCGAGGGGATCCTGGTGCTGGCGCTGGAACCCGTGCGCGCGCTCCTCGACGTGAAGGTGTTCGTCGACTCGGACGCCGACGTCCGCGTGCTGCGCCGCCTCTCCCGCGACATCAAGGAACGGGGCCGCGATTTCGACAGCGTGGTCGACCAGTACTTCCGCACCGTGCGTCCGATGCACTACGGCTTCGTCGAGCCCTCCAAGCGCTACGCGGACATCATCATCCCGCACGGCGGCCTCAACGAGGTCGCCATCGAAATGGTCGCCGGAGCGGTCCGCCAGCGCCTCAGCCGGCCTTAGGCCTTGCGCACGACGCGCGCCTTGGAATCGAGCTTGTAGGAGGGCGGCAGGGCGGCTTCCATCTTCGGCGTGTAGCCCTTCACGTCGAATTGCGTATCCGCGAGAAGCCCCGCCAGCGCCTCGCGGACGCGGGCGTTGCTTCCCTCGTGGGCGCGGAGGAATTGCTGGATGAGCGGCTCCCGGGCGCGCTCGTCCTTCTGCACCGCCATCGCCTGCGCCGCGGCGATCTGCACCTCGTCGTCCATGTCGTCGAGGAACGGCACCGCGGCGGGGACCGCGTCGGGGCTCTGGTGCTGCGCCAGCGCGTGGAGGAGGAGCACCTTCTTCTCGGGGACGCGGCTGTACTCGCCGGCCGCCTTGCGCAGCGCCTCGACGAGGAAGGCGACCACCTCCGATTCCGGGACCAGGTCCGAGAGCGCCTTGAGCGGCCAGGAGACCTCGTCGCGCCCGAGGATGAACTTCTTCAGGACCGGCACCGCGATCCCGGGGCCGGCCTGCTGCACGAGCGCCAGCACCCGCTGCTTCTCCTCGTCGTCGGTGATTCCGGGCTCGACGCGCACCGTATAGCGCATGAGCAGCGCCTCGACGGCGCGCGCCGTCCGCAGCTCGCCCAGCTCCTCGATGGCGCCCTGCCGGTTCTCCTTGGGACCGTATTTCTCCGTGGCCTTCTTCTGCAGCTTCGCCACCGAGCGCGCCTCGCGCTCCTCCTTGCTGCCGCCGATCCCCAACAGGTCGAGCAATCCCATCTAGAGCCTCACGTCCTGGCGCACGTCGGGCGGGTACAGCTTCTGCATCTCTGCGGCCGCGGCT
>JBJMQJ010000266.1:0-7091 GCA_045802765.1 Myxococcales bacterium | reverse complement strand
TGACCGCCTTCTCGATGCCGCGCTTGATCTCCATCGGGTTGTTGCCCGCCGCGACGAGCTTGGAGCCCTCGCGGAAGATCGCCTGCGCCAGCACGGTGGCGGTGGTGGTGCCGTCGCCAGCCACGTCCGAGGTCCTCGACGCGACTTCCTTCACCATCTGCGCGCCCATGTTCTCGAACTTGTTCTCCAGCTCGATCTCCTTGGCGACGGTGACGCCGTCCTTGGTGATCGTCGGAGAACCGAACGACTTCTCGATGACGACGTTGCGGCCCTTGGGCCCCAGCGTGACCTTCACCGCGTCGGCGAGGGTATTGACCCCCTTGAGGATCGCCTCACGCGCGCGGACGTCGAACAAGATTTCCTTGGCCATGTCTTTGCTCCGATGACGTGTGAGGGGATTACTTCTCGATGACGCCGAGGATGTCTTCCTCGCGCATCATGAGGTGCTCTTCGCCTTCGACCTTGATCTCGGTCCCGGCGTACTTCGAGAAGAGGACCCGGTCACCCACCTTCACGTCCAGGGGGCGCACCTTTCCGTCCTCCAGCACCTTTCCGTTCCCGACGGCCAGCACCTGGCCCTCGATCGGCTTTTCCTTGGCGGTGTCGGGGATGATGATGCCGCCCTTCGTCTTCTCCTCCTCCTGCACGCGCTTCACGATCACGCGATCCTGCAGAGGCCGAATCTTCATGAGTATTCTCCTTGCTGTGGGAGTTGGCACTCGGGACACATGAGTGCCAAGGCGCGCGCAATGTAACCGCCTGCGAGGCGCTGTCAAGGGGGGTGAGAGGGGGACTTGAACTTGCCGGCCGATCGACCCCACCGCAAGATGTCGAGAGGAGGAGGTGTGGATGACCGATCCGAAGGTCCTTTCGGCCCAGTCGATCCACGAGTTCTTCCGCGAGCTCCTCTCCGTGGCCATCGAGAACCAGCGGGCGCGGGTGCAGCAGGCCACCGAGCTGTACCTGGCAAATCTCCTCTCCGGGTTCCTGCAGAGCGAGTCGCTCCTGGTTCGCGAGGAGGACGGTTCGCTGCAGCGGCGTCCGCTCGCGCTGCTCTTCAAGGAAGCGCTGGAGGAGGAGGGCGCCGCCCGGGCGCGGGCGTTGCGGCGGCTGGGCGATACCTCGCTGTTCGTCTCCGGGATGTTCTCCGAATCGCTTTCGGCCAGCCTGGTGGACGTCGAGTACGCCATCGCCATGGGCAGCCGGGCGTACGACGCGCTGGGTGAAGTCGCGGCGCGTCATGGGCGGGGCGGCCGATCGGTATGGGAGGAGCTGGCGGCCAAGTTCTCGCAGCTCGTCGAAGTGCTGAACGAGGTGAGCGAACGGACCCTGGCGACCTCGAACGCCGGTCTGCTCCGGATCTACGAGAAATGGATCAAGACGGGCAGCCCGCGAGTGGCGACGCTGCTCTCCGAGCATGGCGTTCCGGCGGTGTTCGCCCGGCCGAAGGGGCGGTTCGTCCAGTGAGCGCGCTGGACGCGGTATCGCAGCTCCAGCGCCTGCTCATGTCGGTGCACGGGGTCGACGAGCCCGCGCAGGCAAAGGACTACCTGGTCGGGCCCGCGGTGCGCGAGCGCGTCGCGCCCGAGGCCAGCGCCGACGAGGCGCTGCTCCTCTCCGAGTCCGGCGACGAGCTGCACGTCGGGCTGTTCCTCGGCGAGCCGGTGCTGGCGCAGCTCTCGCGCGGAGCGGAGGCGCCCTGGTCGCACGAGCGGCTGCGCGGCTTCTGCGCCGCGGCGGAGGGCGTCTCGCACTTCCTCTACCTGCTGCACCGTGCGCGGGCCCGGCGGCCGGTCTCCCAGCTCGAGCTCGAGGCGCAGGGCGAGCTGGACAAGTACCTGTGCGTGCTCCTGCAGCTCTGGGCGGTCGGGAGGCGAGCCGCGTCGGCGGAGCTGCGGCACCGGCTGTTCGATCGGGCGACGTTGCGCAGCGGCCTTCCGGCCGCCGAGAAGGAGCGCTATCGCGTGGCCGGCGCGCTGGCTGCGGCATGCGCGCGCGCGCTGGAGGCGCGCTACGTCCTGCAGGGACGACTCGACGGCTTGCTGCGCGAAGTGCGGCGGCTCTACCGGCTGGGCGGCGGAGAGAAGCTCTCCGCCTTTGCGCAGGGCCAGGTGGCCTGGGCGGCCTGACTACTTCCGCGCGCCTTGCGGGACCTTCTCGTCGTCGAACTTCCCTTCGAGGGCGGCGCGCACGCTGCGATCGAAGCGCACCTTGCCGGTGGCAATCTCGCGCAGCGCCAGCACGGGCGGCTTGTCCTTCGCCTCGAGGAGGGGCCGCGCGCCCGCCATCAGCTGCCGCGCCCTCTTGGTGCCGAGCAGCACCAGGGCGAACCGGTTGTCCACCAGCGGCAAGCAGTCTTCGACGGTTACCCGAGCCATCCATTTCCTCCAGCGAGCTCGCCTTCATAGCGCGAGTGTGCCCAGCAGTCCACAGAATGCGGGCCTACTTCGCGGCCTGGGTTGGCGAGCCGGCGTCCGGCGTCGCGCTGGGAGGGGGTTCGAGGAGGTCGTCTACGGACTTGGGCAGATCGTCCACGGTGCCCTTCTCGACTTCGGCGGCGCGGGGCTTTTGGTCCGAGGAGACGTAGCGCCGGTTCCCGTCCTTCGTCAGCGCGCCGATGCGGACCTTGGCGAGGACCTTGTCCCCGTCGCCCAGCAGGGTCACGGTGCTCGCCTGGTCGAAGGCCTTGGCGTCCGGCTTCGCGGCGAACGCCGCCGCGCGCAGCCCGGCGATCGAGTAGAGCGCGCTCGACGCCTTCCACTTCTTCGCCGGACCCTGCTTCGGCTCCAGCACGGTGAAGGACTCGTCGGCGAAGCCGCCGTCCTTCGGCTGCTCCTTCTTGCGCTCGACGACGAGCCGCGGGTTGCCCGGCTGCTCGAAGACGATCTTCCGCACGTCCTCGCGATTCGCCTGCACCAGCGACTTGTCCTGCAGGTCGGCGAGGTCCTTCTGCAGGTCCTTGACGATCTGCGGCTCCACCTCGAAGACGGTGGGCGCGTCGTCGCGCTTCGCGTACGCCTTCACCGCCGCCGCGTCCTTCTGCGCCGTGGTCTGGCCGAGCAGCAGCGTCTTGCGATGGGTCTCCTTGCCCGCCGCCACCGTGACTTGCACCCTGATCTTCGCCGGCGAGAGGCCGTACTGCTTGAGCGCCGCGCCCTCGGCGCTCTCCGCAGCGATGCCGGTAGCGCGCAGAGACTTGATCGCCGTGGCGAGCCGATCGGCGGTGGCGGCATCCGCCGTCTCGTTCTGCGGAGCCGCGATCTTCCATGCGGCGCCGTCCTTTTCCAGCGTGTACGCGGGCGTGGTCCCGGCCACCTCGAGGCGTCGCACGTCGGCGGTGTCGTCCAGGTGGAGCACGCGCTTGTCGCGCAGGTCGAAGACCTGCTTCTCGAACGGCGCCTTCGTCCATCCCTCGGCGATGCGCACCGTCTTCTCGCCGGCCTTGCGCACGTACGCGCTGGAATCGAACGGATTTGTTTCGCCGAACTCGAGGCCCTGCTCCTTGCCGTCCTCGGTCTTCACCGAGATGGACATCACGGGCTGGTCGAGCCCGTACTGCTTGGTATCCGCCTCGCCCAGCTCGGATTTCTGCTTGAAGTCGGCCACCCCGCTCACCAATGCATCCACCGTCGACGCGTCCGCGTCCGCCGCCACCGGCTGGGCGATCTTCCACGGGGCCGCCGCATCGGCCCGGCTCACCAGCGCGACCAGCTTGCCGTCGCGCACGAGCTTCACCTGCCGGACCTTGCCCTTGTCCAGCCCTTCGAACAGCTTGGCGGACTTCTCCTTCTGCTGGGCCTTCTTCTCGGTGTCGCGCGTGACCCACAGCGCCGCGCCGCCGATCGCGGCCGCGGCCACGAGGACGCCGAGCGTGGTGAAGAGCGACCTGGTCGTCTGCTTCATGGCGCGGCTACCTCGCCTTGCGGGTCTGCCACACGAACAGCCCCGCGAAGAGCAGCGAGAAGGGCAAGAGGTCGAAGGCGAACAGCGTCATCCTGTTCTTCTGCTCGGCGGTGAGGAACAGGTGGTTGCCGCTCCGGCTCCTCGGACGGATGGAGATCTTCGCCTCCTCGTGCGCCACCCAGCTCGCCGCGTTCAAGGCGAAGTCGCGGTTGCCGCGCAGTTGGTAGAACCCGTTCGCCGCGAAGTTCGAGTTGCCGATGATGACCACGCGCGCCTCCGCCTCCCCCGATCCGTGGGTGGCGGCGACCGCCAGCGGCACCGGCCCCTTGAGGTCCTTGCCTGGCGTGTACTCGACGCGGCCGTTCTGGACGGGGTCCGTCTCACCCCAGGAGCGCGCACCGGTCTTCGCCAGCTCGGTCACGTTCCAGCCGGTCGGCGAGACCTTCGCCTTGGAGACGCTGCGCGCGACCGGGAAGATGCTCGCCACCTGGAACGGCGAGCTGCGCGGGCTGGTGATGGGGTGCTCCGCGTATTCTTGCGCGACGGCGAACTCCGCCTGCTGCGACTCGGTGTCGATCACCTCGTCGTCGCCGAGCTTGATGCCCCAGGCGATGAACGCCTTCTCCAGGCCGGAGCGGACGCCGGGATCGAGCATGGCGACGAGCTTGCCGCCCTTCTCCGCCCACTCCTGCGTGAGCTTCGCCTCGCCCTCGGTGAGCGATGCGACCGGTCCCGCGATGACCAGCGCCTGCGCGTCCGCGGGCATCGCCTTGGTGGTGGCCAGATCGATCTCGCCGATCTGGTACCCCTCGGACATGAGCCCATCGACCCACAGCTTCATGCCGCGCTCGGTGGCGTCGGCGATGGCGTGCTCGCCGTGTCCCTTGCTGAAGTAGATCTTCTTGCTCGCTCCGCGCGTGACCTCGGCGATCGCGTTGGTGAGCGACTCCTCGCCCACGTCCTTCGCGCGCGCCTCCTTCCCTCCCGCCTTGACGATGACCCGCGGGCCGCCCTGGGAGACGTTGAACTCCTTCACTTCCTTGACGTGCTTGGTCGGGTCGAGCATCTCGACCTTCAGCTTGTCCGTCCGCTGCCGGTACTGGCGGAGGCGGTGCTCCAGCTCGTTGTACTCGGGCTCGTTGGGCGCGTAGAAGGCGAGCACGCGCACCTCGTTCTTCAAGCCTTTGAGGACGACGTTGGTCTGGTCGGAGAGCGTGTAGATCTTCTCTTTCGTCAGGTCCCACGTCTTCGGCTTCTTGACCGCGATGTAGTTGAGCCCCGCCAGCGCGAGCACGACGATGAGCGCGGTGGCGGCGCTGATGGCTCCATAGAACGTCCCGCGGCCCGTGAGCTGCGTCCCCACCGACTCGAGGTTGGTCACGAGGTACACGGCGATCGCCGCGACGGCGAGGGCGAGCTGGATCCACACCGCCGGGTGCGAGAAACGGCCGGCGATGAAGAACCAGCAGAACAACGCGCTGAAGAGCGCGACCGCGCCGAAGAGACCCGCGGCCTGGCCCTGCTGCTTGATGGTCATGGCGTTCAGCTCCAGCGATGCGCCTCGATCGCGCGGTGCGTGGCGAACAGGCCCAACGCGCAGATCGAGAGGAAGTAGACGAGGTCCTTCAGGTCGACGGTCCCCTTGGTGAAGGAATCGAGATGGGACACCGAGCTCAGGTAGGTGACCACCTCGCGGGTGGCGCCCTCCGTCTCGGCGGCGGTCCAGCCGATGATCCAGGTCATGAGCAGCACCACGAACGTGATCAGCGCCGCCACCACCTGGCTCTCGGTCAGGCTGGAGATGAAGAGGCCCAGCGCCATGTACGCCGCGCCCATGAGGAAGAGGCCCGTATACGCGAGGAGGATGCTGCGCCACTCGACCCCGTTCGGGTCCTTGGCGACGAGCTGCACCAGCGCCGGGTAGAGCACGGTGAAGGCCAGCGTGCAGACCAGGATGGCCAGCGCGGCGAGGTACTTGCCCCAGACGATCTGCGCGGGCGTCACCGGGGTCGAGTAGAGCAGCTCGATGGTCCTCTGCTTCTTCTCCTCCGCGACGAGCCGCATGGTGAGGAACGGCACCACGAAGATGAGGATCACGCCCAGGTTGCCGAACAGCGCGCGGAAGATGGCGTCCTGGAAGTTCAGGCGGTTCATCATCTCCGGGTTGTTGAACCGCATGTACATGAGCGACGCCTGCTCGTATGCGCCCAGGAGGCGCAGGAAGAAGTACGAGCCGATGACGACGAAGAGCGTGAACATCACGTACGCGATCGGCGTCGCGAAATAGATGTTCAATTCTTTCTTTGCGATGGCCAATGCGTTTTTCATGGGGACGCTCGCGCTTGCGGCTCGCGGTCAGGAGGACGTGAGCTTGAGGAAGATCTCTTCGAGCGACGGCGTCGGGCCGGTCTGGCCGTCCGCGGTCGCGGCGCCGGCGTGGGCGCGCTGCAGGTTGTCCAGGGTGTCGTAGGCGACCACCTTCCCCTGCGCGATGATCAGCGCCTTCTGGCAGATGGCGGTGACCTCCGGGAGGATGTGCGTCGAGAGGACGATGGTGTGCTTGCCGGCCAGGGACTTGATCAGCTGCCGCACCTCGATGATCTGCGCCGGGTCGAGACCCACCGTCGGCTCGTCGAGGATCAGCACCTCGGGATCGCCGAGCAGCGCCTGGGCGAGGCCGACGCGCTGGCGCTGTCCCTTGGAGAGGTTGCCGATGACGCGCTGGACGAACTGCGTGCAGTTCGTCTTCTGCGCAACCCGATCCACCTCGGCCTCGCGCTGCTTGCGCCCGACGCCCTTGATCGAGGCCACGAAGCGCAAATATGCGCGCACCGTCATGTCGGTGTAGACGGGAGGGTTCTCGGGCAGGTACCCGATGCGCTTCTTCACCTCGAGCGGCTGCTCGAAGACGTCGAAGCCCGCGACTTTCACCGTCCCGCCGGTGGGCGGCAGGACGCCGGTGACGATGCGCATGGTGGTTGTCTTCCCCGCCCCGTTGGGGCCGAGGAAGCCGAGGATCTCGCCGGACGGCACCTGGAAGCTGACGTCGTCGACCGCCTTCAGGTCCCGGTAGCTCTTCGAGAGGTGGGACACCTCGATCATGGGCGTGCAACTCCTTGAAAGAAGGCGATTGCGCCACTTGCGGGCGCGCAATCTAGAGCATCGAGGCAAGCTGTCAAGCAGTCGAT
>JBJMQJ010000025.1:0-3598 GCA_045802765.1 Myxococcales bacterium | reverse complement strand
GGCTACAAGGTGCGCCTCGTCCTCCGGCTGCTCGGGATGCCGTTCGAGCGCGTCGAGGTGGACATCGTGCGCGGCGAGTCGCGCACGCCCGAGTTCCTGGCGAAGAACCCGGAGGGCCGCATTCCGGTATTGCGGCTCGAGGACGGTACCCACCTCTTCGAATCGAACGCCATCCTTTGTTACCTGGCCGAAGGCACGCCCTACCTGCCCGAGGACCGGCTGGCCCGCGCGCAGGTCTTGCAGTGGATGTTCTGGGAGCAGTACAGCCACGAGCCGAACGTGGCCACCGTGCGCCACTGGGTTGCGCACATCGGCGTCCCGGACGAGAAGCGCGCGCTGCTCGAGCAGAAGCGCGCGCTCGGCGTGCGGGCGCTCTCGGTGATGGACCGGCACCTGGAGGGGCGCTCGTACTTCGCGGCCGAGCGCTTCACGGTGGCGGACATCGCGCTCTACGCATACACGCACGTCGCGCCGGAAGGCGGCTTCGACCTCGCGCCTTTCCCTCGCGTCCGTGCCTGGCTCGACCGGGTCCGCGACCGCCCCCGCTTCACCCTCATCACGCAACCGTAAGGATTGCAAAAGAGATCACCGCGAAGGGCGCGAAGCGCGCGAAGAAAATCGTTTTCAGAAAACAACCTTCGCGCGCTTCGCGCTCTTCGCGGTGATCCTCTTGAAACAGGTTCGGCTCAGCGGATGGCTTTGCGGAGCTCGGCGGCGCGGCGGCGGAGCGCGGGAAGGCCGGACTCGATCTCCACGCTGGCCAGGCGCTGCGAGAGCGCCGGCGGGACCTTGAGCGTGCCCGCCCGGTGCAGCTCCTCGAGGCGCGTCAGGGCGCGATCGACGATCTCGTCGTCCGGATGGCCGAGCAGCCGATCGAGAACGCGCGGATCGTCGGGCAGCGGGTACTTGTGCAGGAACTCGGTCGCCGCCGCGTGGAACGCCTTGGGATCCTCGATCGCGTATAGCTTCTTGCGCGCCTCGTCGCGCTCGTCGTCCGGCTCGCCGGCGCCGAGCTTCTCGCGCACGTGGTCGGGGAGCGCGCTGGTCGCCACTCCCTGGGAGAAGAGCCGCTCGAGGTTCGTCTTGTACTGAGTGTATTTGGTGGAGCTCTGGAACCGTTCCGATTCGCGGTCCGATCGGCGCGACGAGCCGCCGCGATCGCGCTGCTTGTCGATCTCGCGCCAGCTCCGGGTACGCTTCGGCTTCTCGTCGTCGGGCATGGGAGAGGAAGTTTAACGCTGCCCACAGCCAAAGTCGCGCCGCTCTCCACAGGCTGTGGACAACGCGGCGAATCCCCCTACCGGCCGGCACGCAGGCGGCACGCGTTGTGAAGGACCTGTGGACGGTCCCGGTGACAAGGTTTGCGCGTTGACGCCTACACGCGGGGCCGGCGTACAAGCCTCCGCCAGCTGATCTCGCAGGGGCGCATCGATGACTCGTCGAGAGATGGAGCGCAAGGCGATCTGGGTTGCCCGGCACTACGACGCGCGGTTCGGGCATGACGTCGAGGTCCGCTATGACGACGAGTACCTGTACCAGGTCGCGCCCGAGATGAACCTGTTCCGCCGGGTCCCGCGATTCGATCCGTTCACCTCGCCGATCCCGGAGTCCGGCGGCCTGGAACGGCTCGAGGGTTAGGATGTCGGGGACCCCCGCTAAGGTGACGGCGTGAGCGCGAGCGCTTCGCTCGAGACAGTCCGCCCGGCGCCGTTCGCGGTGCCCGGCGGACGGATCCCGCCGCAGAACCTGGACGCCGAGCGGAGCGTCCTGGGCGGAGTGCTGCTCGACAACGCGGCGCTCAACGAGATCCTCGAGCTGCTCAAGCCGGAGGACTTCTATCGCGACGCGCACCGCAAGGTCTTCGAGGCCATGTGCGCGCTCTCTTCGCGCGGCGAGCCCATCGACCGGGTCACGCTGAAAGACGAGCTGACCTCGCTCGGCGCGTACGAGGCGGTGGGCGGCGAGGACTTCATCGACCTGCTCGACAAGCTGGTCCCCTCCGCCGCGAACCTCACCTACTACGCGACCATCGTGCACGAGAAGGCGCTCGCGCGCCGCGTGATCGAGGCCGCCCACGCCATTGCCACGCAAGGGTACGAGCAGGCCGGCGAGGTGGGCGAGTTCCTCGACGACGCCGAGCGGCGCATCTTCGCCATCACCGAGGAGAAGGCGCAGTCCGCCTTCATGCACGTCCGCGAGATCGTCAAGTCCACCTTCAAGACCATCGAGCAGCTCTACGAGCGCCAGGAGGAGATCACCGGCATCTCCACCGGTTTCGCCGACCTCGACCGCCTGACGAGCGGCTTCCAACCCGGCGACCTGGTCATCCTGGCGGCCAGGCCGAGCATGGGGAAGGCGCAGCCGCTCGACGCGCCCGTGCTCACGCCGGCGGGCTATGTGCCGATGGGTGAAGTGCAACCGGGTTCATTTGTCATCGGCGTGAACGGCAAGGCGAAGCGGGTGCTCGCGGTTTTCCCGCAAGGCGTGAAGCCGGTGTTCCGCGTCCGTTTCACCGACGGCGCGACGGTCGAGTGCTGCGATGAGCACCTATGGTTCACCACCACGCGAGCGGAGAGCGGACGCCCGGGCTCCTCGGGCTCGGTGAAGTCGCTGTTTCAGATCCGGGAGTCCCTGCACGCACCGGGCGAGCCCGATCGTCTGAATCACCGGGTTCCACTGGTCGCTCCGGTCGAGTTCGCCCAGCGCGACCGTTTACTGCTGCTCCCTCCATACCTGCTCGGGCTGCTGCTCGGGGAGGGCAGCTTGCGGAACACCGACGTCAGGTTCGACAGCGCTGAGGCCGATCTTCACGTGCGACTCGCTTCTCACCTACCGCCGTCCGATAGCGTGTCAGTCGACGGAATTTGCGCTTCCATCCGGCGGAAGAGTTCCGAGCCGACACACACGATGCAGCAGCTGCTCGGTGCGGTAGCGGCGGCCAGCGAGAATGGAGTTACTCCGAGCATCCTCGAGCTGGGTAGTGCGCTGGGTGCGAGCGCCCCTCTGCTTCACCGACGCCTGATGCGGCTGAGAACGAAGGGCTTCGTCACTCGGGAACCCCAGAAGAAGAGAACGTCGAGGCTCACGCAGGCCGGTCAGCCGCAGCACACCCGCTCCGCTGATTCCGTGCGCCGGTCGAGGACTCGCGTCGCGCTCGAGCACTATGGGCTGTACGGGTTGAGCAGCCTGGAAAAATTCATCCCTGACGACTACCTGTACGCGACGGCGAACGAGCGCCTCGATCTCCTGCGTGGACTCCTCGATACCGACGGATCCGTTGTCGATCGCGGTGGCGATTCCGTCGACCGCCACGGTGCTGGTCGCGGAGACGTCGGGTGGCAAGCGGTCGAGCAGGTCCTCTTCCAAGCCGGAGGCGTGGGCGCCGCGATCCTGGAAGCTGCCCTCGCCGAGCAGCAGCCCGAGCAGATAGGGAGGGAGCAGCAGTGAACGGTCGCGCTGGGCGAACTCGACCGGAGCGACCAGTGGAACCCCGTGATTCAGACGGTCGGGCTCGCCCGGTACGCGCAGGGACTCCCGGATCTGAAACAGCGACTTCACCGAGCCCGAGGAGCCCGGGCGTCTGCTCTCCGCTCGCGTG
>JBJMQJ010000265.1:0-6599 GCA_045802765.1 Myxococcales bacterium | reverse complement strand
CTTGCGGCGCACCTCGGGATCGGTCGCGAGGACGTTCACCGGGCGGACCTGCTCCAAGGCGCCCACCACGCCTTCGGCGGTGTGGAGAAGCTCCTCGGCGAGCCTGCCGTGCGACGCGATGACCACGCCGATCATGGAGGGAATGTAGCGCAGCACCGCGCACGGCGCCCGGAATCGGACGCGGCCGGGGCCGCGCCCTCAGGGTTTCTTGCTGCCGCCCGCGGTCAGGCGGACCGGCTTGGGCGGGGCGGGCAGCTCCGGAGCCGACTGCGTGGGCGCGGAGCTCAGGTGAACGCCTGGCGCCGCCAGATGGAACAGCCAGGCAGACAACGCGAAGAGGGGAAAGCCGACCGTGAAGACGGAGAAAACCGCTCGCCAGGCCGAGTCACCCCAGCCGGCCGGAGCGAATCCCGCCACGACGGCGAGCGCCATCGCGCTGCCGGCAAGCTCGCCGGCCAGCACCGGCAAGAGAGCCACGCGTCGCTCCCGCGGCGAGTGCGCCACGAGCGCACATGCGACCGACATCGAGGCCATCATCGCGACCGCGAGCACCTGCCAGAAACGGACCTCGGCGGTCAGCTGCGCGCGCGCGCCCAGCCCCGCCACGCGGAACGTCCACGCGGGAGCGAAGGCGAAGAGAAGGCCCAGGACGCCGTACAGCGCGCTGCAGAAGGCGGCGAAGCGGCCGAGGCGGACCTCCTGTCGCGACAGCTGCGGGAGAGGCATGCGCGCTCCTCTACCACACGGCGCTGGCCCGGACGCGTTTCAGGTCACCGGCTTGCCCTGGCGTCGGGCCAGGAGGATGCGACCTGCGGCCGGCGTCCCGGCCCGCGCCACCACCAGATCGAGGCGCAGCGGCTCGCCGGGGCCCGGGACGCGCACCGATCGGCGCTCGCCCAGCGGAACGCTCATCCATCCGGCGCGGGACTGGCCGCCGTCCAGCGACAGGCGGTACTCGATGCACAGATCGCCGCCGCCTCGGCCGTGAGGCGAGAGGTCCAACGACATCCGCACGGGCTCGTTGTCCGGGCCCGCCGGTTGGGAAAGATCGAGGTGCAGGTTGCGCCCCTCTTCGCCGACGAGCATCGGGCTGGCGAGAAGGGCGCCCGCCTCGTCCCGCAGCTCCAGCGAGAAGAGGAGCGCCGCGCCCCGCGCTTCGCGCAGGCGGCCGAAGGTGTTCTCTGCCCCGGCGATGCCGAAGACCAGCCCGCCCAGCCCGAAGAGCAGACAGAGCGCCTTCCTGCGCAGGCGGGACCGCATGGATCCTCCCCTGCTGGGGAGCCTCTCAACAGCCGGGCTTCACGTCAAGCTGGCGGAGCAGCTTCTTTCGACTGGCTCTCACCATGGCCCGCGCCAGGCGGTCGGCGTCCACCTCGTACCGGGCGGCCTGCACCAGCCGGCGCAACTCGACGACCCGGCGCTCACGCTCTTGCTGGCTGCGCATACCCGTAAAGGTCGGCCGCGGCGGCGCGTGCTTTAGGCGGTCTCCTGCAGCTGCTCCCGCAGACTTCGGTGAATCCCCCGCAGGATCTGGCAGATACGCGATTCGGTCACTCCCAGGACCTCGCCGATCTCGCGGTAGGTCAGCTCCTCGTCGTAGTAGAGCGAGAGGATCGTCCGCTCGCGCTCCGGGAGCCCGGCGACCAGCTTGCGGACCCGGGCGTGCTCCTGCATCGCGGCGACGTGGGCAAACGCGCCCTCCTCGTCGGCGAGGCTGCCGTCGTCCGCGTCGTCGATGTTCACGAAGGCTTGCGCGTAGCCGAGGGTGCGAGGAACGCCCCGCCGGGCGCGGTGCGACTCGTCGACGGACAGCTCGCGGCCGAGCTTCATCCGCACCTTGTCCTCGGCGCGATCGGCTTCGCGGCTCCGCCGCCGATCGCGGCGGGAGAGGTGGTCCTCGGCCCGCAGCGCGTCGAGGATGGCCCCTTGGATGCGGGTCCGCGCATACGCCTCGAAGGGGACCGCTCGCGAAGAGTCGAAGCGATCCACGGCGTCGATGAGTCCCAGCACCCCCGCGCCGATGAGGTCGTCGAGGTCGACGCACGAAGGCACGCGGCCGGCCAGCCGCAGCGCGAGGTTCCGCGCCAGCCCGGTGTGGGCGCGGATGAGCGCCTCGCGCTCCTGCGCCTGCATCGCCTTCTTCCCTACCGTTGCAGGGCTCGCCATCGACCCCTCCGCGAAGGCGCCAGGTGGCGCCGGCGAAGGAGAGAGCAACCCGTGTGCCTGCAATCGGCCAGGTCGCGACGCTCTTGAAAATCGATGCCTTGCCCGCTCCCGCCGCGCGCCGGCCGGATCGCGCCGGATGTAGGACGGCGTCATTCGATTGACGCTCCGCCGTTTGCTTGACGGAGTGGACCAGCGTGGGGGAGTGGTAGAGGCGATGCGGGTCCTCTTCGTCGACGACGAGCGCGACCTCGTCTCCTCCCTGTCGCGGTACTTCCGGCTGCACGGGTTCGAGACGGCCGGCGCCTTCGGTGTCGCCGAGGCGGTCACGAGGCTCGAGGAAGCCCGCTCCGGGGGCAAGCGCTTCGACGCCGTGGTGACCGATCTGCGCATGCCCGACGGCGACGGGCTGACGGTGCTGCGCGAGGTGCGGCGGCTCTTGCCCGGAACGCCGGTCCTGGTGATGACGGCCTTCGGCTCGGTCGCGACCAGCGTGGAGGCGATGCGCCTCGGCGCGGTCACCATGCTCGAGAAGCCGGTCCCGGTCGAGCAACTCGAGCGCGAGGTGCGCAACGCCGTCGCGGATGCTCGCGAAGTGGAAGGCGGGCTGCAGGCTGCGGGCGGCGCGGGCCTGGTCGGGACCTCGCCCGCCATCCGGGAGATCTTCGACACGCTCGTCCGCGTCGCTCCTTCGAACAGCTCGGTGCTCATCCAGGGCGAGAGCGGCACCGGCAAGGAGCTGGTGGCGCAGGCGGTGCACCGGCTCTCGCGCCGCGCGCTGGGACCGCTGGTCGCGGTGAACTGCGCGGCGATCCCCGAGCAGCTGCTCGAATCCGAGCTGTTCGGCCACGTGAAGGGCGCGTTCACCGGCGCCTCGCAGGCGCGCCAGGGACGCTTCAAGCTCGCCGACGGCGGCACCATCTTCCTCGACGAGATCGGCGAGATGCCTCTCCCGCTGCAGGGCAAGCTGCTCCGCGTCCTGCAGGAGCGCTCCATCGAGCCGGTGGGGGGCGCCAAGCCCGAGCCGGTCGACTTCCGCCTCATCGCGGCGACCAACCTCGACCTCGAAGCGCAGGTGGCCAAGGGCGCCTTCCGAGGCGATCTGTTCTACCGGCTCAACGTGGTGCCGCTCGTGCTGCCGCCGCTCCGCGAGCGCCGGGGCGACGTGTCGCTGCTCGCCGGGCACTTCCTCGCGCGCCACAACTCCGGCAAGGAGAAGCCGCTACGCTTCCTGCCTGCCGCGATCGAGGCCCTCGAGCGACACGCCTGGCCTGGCAACGTGCGCGAGCTGGAGAACCTGATCGAGCGGCTCGCCGTCTTGAAGGGCGAAGGCGACATCGAGGTCGCCGAACTGCCCGGGCCCATCCGCAACGCGCGCGCCGCGCCCGCCCCGGGCGGGGCGGTGGCCCTCGGTGGGCAGATCCCCACCGCCCTCCCTCCCGAGGGGGTCGACCTCTACAAGATCCTGGCCGACATCGAGGACCGGCTCATCCGCGAAGCGCTCGAGCGCTCCGGCGGCAACAAGAACCAGGCCGCGAAGATCCTCGGTTTGAACCGGACCACGCTGGTCGAGAAGCTGAGGAAGAAGGGTTCGCTGAAGGGTTCGGGGAGCCCGGAGAGCTAGGGCCCACAGCCAGTCTGTCGTTGCCGTTGCCGTATTCGCCGTCGTATTCGCAGTCGCCGTCGTTGTCGGAGCGTCTCTTCGATGCCCCACCTCCACCTCGCCGCCGCGGTTCGCTCCCTCTCGCTGGCGCTCTGGTTCGGCGGAGGCCTTGCGACCATCCTCGCCACCTCGGCGGTGTTCGCGCGGGCGGAGTCGCGCAAGCTGGCCGGCGACTTTGCTGGCGCCATCCTCCTGCGCACGAACCGGCTGCGCGTTCTCGCGGCGGTCTCGTTCGCGGCTTCCGCGCTGCTCGGCGCGTCGGGTCCGGCCACCTGGCTCGGCGGCGGCTGCCTGCTCCTGCAGGTAGCGGCGATCCCAATCGACGTGGCGACGCGCCGGGTCCGCCGCGCGCTCGGCGGCGACGTCGACGCGCTCTCCCCCGACGATCCACGCCGCCGCCGCTTCGGCGCGCTGCATGGCCTCGCCATGCTCCTGCTCGTCTTGCAGGTGCTGCTCGGAGCCGCCGGCCTGGTGCTTCAGTAGATGTCGGTCGTGCGGCGCGATCCCGTGTAGTCGAGGAAGACGGTCTTCAGGTAGGTGAAGAAGTTCGAGCCCTCCTCCGCCATCTCCTTCTCTCCGACGCCGGTGCCCTTGATGCCTCCGAAGGGGAGCTGCGCCTCGCCGCCCACCGTCGGCTGGTTCACGTGCACCATCCCGACCTCGGCGCGCTCCACGAAGCGCATCGCCGCGAAGTAGTCCGAGGTGTAGATGCTGGCCGTCAGGCCGTACTCGACGTCGTTCGCGAGCCGGATCGCCTCCTCCACGTCGGCTGCCCTCTGCACCGCCAGCACCGGCCCGAAGACCTCCTCGCGCGCGAGCCGGCTGCCCGGCTTCACGTCGTCGAACACGGTGGGCGCGACGAAGAACCCGTGCTCGTGCTCCGCTCCGCCGAGCCGCTCGCCGCCGCAGAGGAGCCGCGCGCCGTCCGCGCGCGCCTGTGCGATCGCCTCCAGGTTCGTCTTCAGCTGCGAATCGTCGACGGCTGGTCCCATCTGCACCGACGGATCGCGCCCGTCGCCGACCTTGAGCGAGCGAGCGCCGGAGACCAGCGCCTCGGTCAGCTTGGAGACGATGCGCGGCGTCGCCACCACCCGCGAGGTGGCCGTGCATCGCTGGCCCGTCGATCCGAACGCGCCTTGCAGGATGCCCGCGGCGGCCAGCTCGACGTCGGCGTCGTCGAGCACCACCACCGGGTTCTTGCCGCCCATCTCGCAGGTCACCTTGATCCCGCGGCGCGCGGCGCGCTCGTAGAGCTTGAGGCCGACGGAGTTGGAGCCCGTGAAGCTGACGGCCCGGATGCGTGGATCCTCCACCAGCGCGTTCCCGACCGCGCCGCCCGGCCCGGTCACGACGTTGAGCACGCCAGGGGGCAGGCCCGCCTCGACCAGCGCCTCCGCCAGCAGATGCGTGCACACCGGCGTGAGCGAGGCCGGCTTGAGCACCGCCGTGCAGCCGGCGACCAGCGCGGGGGCCGTCTTCCACACGGGGATCGCGAAGGGGAAGTTCCACGGCGTGATGAGCGTCACGGGGCCTACCGGCTGCCGCAGCGTGAGCATGAGCGACTGCCGCGTCTCGCTCGGCAGCGTCTTGCCGTGCGTGCGGAACCCCTCGCCCGAGTAGAACTCGAGCAGGTTGAGGCCCTTCATCACCTCGCCGCGGGACTCCGACAACGTCTTGCCTTCCTCGCGGCACAGAGCCTCGGCGAGCAGATCGATCTTCGCCTTGAGGATCTGGTAGGCGCGGCCCAGGATGCGACCGCGCTCGGGACCGGGTGTCCGGGACCAGTCCGGGAACGCCCTCGCCGCGGCGTCCACCGCCGCTTTTGCATCCTCCGCTCCGCTCTTCGGCCACAGCCCCAGCACGTCGCGCGTGTCGGCCGGGTTCAGGCACGGCTCGTGCTGGCCGGTGGACGGGGCGCGCCATTCGCCTCCGATCAGGTTCCTGCGCCGCTCGCCTTCGTGGGGGATCTGCATGTCGCTTTGGCTCCTTCGTGGAGGAGCGCAGCCTACCTCGGCGCACGCGCCCAACCAACCGGAATTCCAGCCGATGTGAAGCCCGAGAAATTACTAGCCCGTGGCATTTCGGCCCGGTACGGTGCGTTGCGGAGGTGGCATGCGGGTGCTAGCGTCCGCGCCCCCTTCCAGGAAAGGTCTGAACGCACGTGTTCAATGGGATCTACAAGTTCTTCTCCCGCGACCTGGCCATCGATCTCGGAACGGCGAACACGCTCATCTACATCCGCGGAATGGGTATCGTCTCCAACGAGCCCTCGGTCGTCGCCGTGCAGCAGGAGCCCCGCGGCGGCAAGAAGGTGCTCGCGGTGGGCAAGGAAGCGAAGGAGATGCTCGGCCGCACGCCCGGGAACATCGTCGCCATCCGCCCGATGAAGGACGGCGTGATCGCCGACTTCGAGATCACCGCGGCGATGCTCCGCTACTTCATCCGCGCGGCGCACAACCGCTCGACGCTCGTCAAGCCGCGCATCATCATCGGCATCCCGAGCGGCATCACGGAAGTGGAGCGCCGCGCGGTGCGCGAGGCGGCCGAGTCGGCCGGAGCGCGCGAGGTCTACCTGATCGAGCAGCCGATGGCGGCGGCGATCGGCGCTGGACTTCCCATCACCGAGCCCTCCGGCAACATGATCGTCGACATCGGCGGCGGGACGAGCGACGTGGCGGTGATCTCGCTCGCGGGCATCGTCTACGCGAAGAGCGTCCGCGTCGGCTGCTACATGATGTACTAGTTGTTAATAGAGTAGTTTATGGTAATTTTG
>JBJMQJ010000024.1:0-8779 GCA_045802765.1 Myxococcales bacterium | reverse complement strand
CGCACCGAGTACGTCGGCCCGCAGGTCGGCAAGCAGCTGCGCAACGACGGGATCCTCTCCGTGATCTACGCCATCGGCATGATCCTCATCTACGTCGGGCTTCGCTTCGACTTCCGCTTCTCGCCCGGCGTGGTCATCGCGCTCATCCACGACGCCATCGTGACCCTGGGCTACTTCGTCGTGACCCGCCACGAGTTCAACCTGACGGCCGTCACCGTGATCCTCACCGTGGTCGGGTACTCGGTGAACGACACCATCGTCATCTACGACCGCATCCGCGAGAACGCGAAGAGGTACAAGGGCAAGCCGCTGCGCGACCTGATCAACCAATCGATCAACGAGATGCTCGGGCGCACCATCCTCACCTCCGGCGCCACCGCGCTCTCGCTGCTCGGCCTCATCGTCTACGGGGTGGGGACCATCCAGGACTTCGCGCTCGCCATGCTGGTCGGCATCATCTCCGGCACCTACTCGACGTGGTACATCGCGAGCCCGATGACCATCTGGCTCGAGGAGCACATGGCCCAGCGCAAGGCCATCGAGGCGGCGAAGCCGAAGGTGAAGCCTGCTGCGAAGCCGCCGCAGCAGGCGGCCGCCAGGTAGAGGTCCTACCCGCGGAGCTTGGCGAGCTCGATGACGAGGATGTCACGGTCGACGGGGTCCACGCTGTAGACGACCCGCCACTTCATCACGTCGATCTGCAGGACCGAGTCCTTGGTGGACGTCCAGAACGGGCTCGACGGCGGGACGGTGTCGAGGGCCTCGCCGATCTGGTCCATGGTCCGGCGGATCTCGTCGCGCGCCGGCTCCGGAACGGAATCCAGCTTGACCCGGTAGTGGACGGAATAGCTCACGCCGACCGAGTCTCCGAGAAGGTACGTACCCTCCCCGAAGCGCACAGTGGGCACCTGCGTGGACTGGCGCAACCGCCGCCGGCGGCTAATCCTCTGCGCGGACTTCGGTAACGCGAAGCGTCTCGTCCTCGAGCGTGTAGTAGAACGACCAGCCGCGGACCACCAGGCAAAGGCGGCTCACGCGGACCGAAGCCCAGAACACGCTGTCGGGTGGGATGCCCTGCAGCCCTTCCGCGATCTCCTCGAAACGCTCACGCGCTTCCTCGCGCACCGCCTTCGGCGCCGCCCGCAATGCGGGGTGAACCATGATGACGCGGTGGCCCAAGGCACTTACCTCCGATGCGAGGCCCCAACGTTCAGCAGCTCCGACCCGCCCCGGCAAGGATTGACAGGCGCAGAAGCCGTCCGCCGGTGGTCCGCCGAGATGACCGGCGGCACGGGTCCTGGCAGCCCGGCTCCTCCCCGTGCGTTCTGGCGCTCGCACAGGTGGAGGACGGCCGGCCGCGAGGCGGCACGGTGGTCCGGCGTGCGGCGGCCCCCGGCGCGGCTCAAGCGGACGGCGCTCCGAGCTTCTCGACGTAGCGGTCGATGCGCTCCCGGAACTGATCGTCCGCGTCGAGGAACTGCACGCCGATTCCCGGGACCGTGCCCTGCTGCTCCGCCTCCTCGGGGGTCACGCGGTGCATGACGAGCCCGCTGGTCGCTGCCGGAGCACCTCCGTCCGGCAGCTCGAGCTGGACGGCGATCACCTCGTCGAGCTGGGGCGGAGTCGGGGTTTGGATGAACAAGCCCCCGCGGCTGATGTTCTGCGCATGCTCGCGGACGAACTCGCGCGCGCTGCGGAAGCGGACCGTGAACTGCGTCTGGAAGCGCTGGAACCCGCGCGCGTCCCGCAGCTCGCGCGCCTTGCGCCCCTTCTCCACCACCAGGGCGGCGATGCGCTCGCGGGCGGCGACGTCGATGGCGGTGAACTGCACCCAGAAGCCAGCTGGAACGGGTCGGTCGCGCGCCGAAGCCGCCACGATTCCCACGGCCACTTCGGGCTTCGAATTGCCCGGGAGATACAGCGCCATCGACACGCGCGCGCCTACGCTCGGGGGGACCAGGGAGCGCACCGCGATGCCTTCGCCGGACAAGCCGCGCGAGGTCGTCTGGATGGCGGTGCCCTCCGAGACGTAGCGCACCGGGAAGACCATCGGCGCTGCTTCCACGGTTCGCGCTCCTTTGCCGTCGTCCCTCGCGATCGATACGGGTTGCGGGGATGCCCTCCTGCATTCTTACACGACCGAACGAGTTGGCGGGCTCCGTGCATGTGTGTATCGGGCCTGCACCGGCCGGCGTGCGGCGGGCTGGAGGTGCGGCCCGGGGGCAACGTCGCGCCGAGCCGGTGCTGGCAATTGACGAGTTGTTTCGCGGTTGAAGGGCATCAGCTGAGAATCGAGCCGGCGCCGGCCAGAAAGCTGGCCACCCGAGCGCATCGGAGTGCACGGCGATCGTGAAGCGCGGCCGTCCGTCGCGGAGACTTTTGTGCTCCGGTGGAGCAGGGCTTGCGCCGCCGCGGACCGCGGCACCCACAGAGGCGCACGATCAGTTCGAGGCGGCGCGGGCACAGCGATGTCGGACCCCCCTGCTAAGTCTCCGACATGCGCTGGTCACCGGGAGAAGCGGCGACGGCCGCCGGAGCCGAGCAGGGCAGTCGTCTGGCGGCCGAGCTGGGGCTCTTGCCGGCCGTGGGCCGGGCGCTCTGGGCGCGCGGCGTGCGCGATGCCGAGGCGGCGCACCGGTTCCTCGAGCCCCGACTCGAGCAATTGCCCGACCCCTTCGGGCTCAAGGGCATCGAGGCGGCCGTGGCCCGCATCCAGCGCGCGCTGATGGCGCGCGAGCCGGTTTGCGTCTACGGCGATTACGACGTCGACGGCGTGACCAGCACCGCGCTGCTCGTCTCCGTGCTGCGCAAGCTGGCTGCGTGCGCTCCGGGCGGCGGCGGTCCAGCGCGCATCGACTACTACGTGCCGAATCGGCTGGTCGAGGGTTACGGGCTGAACCTCGAGGCGATGAGGCGCCTCGCCGCTCGCGGCACGCGCCTCGTGGTGAGCGCCGACTGCGGCGTCACCGCAGTGGCGGAGATCGACGCCGCGGCGCAGCTCGGCCTCGACGTGGTGGTCATCGACCACCACACTTCGGCGCAGACGGCCGAGGCGCTCCCGCGCGCGGTCGCCATACTGAACCCGCACCAACCCGGCTGCGCGTTTCCGGGGCGCGAGCTGGCCGCGGTAGGCGTGGCCTTCCACCTGCTGCTCGCGCTGCGCAGGCGGCTGCGCGAGGCGGGATGGTTCGCGGGTGCGCAGGAGCCCAACCTGCGCGAGCAGCTCGATCTGGTCGCGCTCGGCACCATCGCCGACGTCGTGCCGCTCACCGGACCCAACCGCGTGCTGGTGCACTTCGGCCTGCGCGAGCTGGCTCGCGGCGCGCGTCCCGGCGTCCTCGCGCTCAAGTCGGTCGCGCAGATGGCGGGCGCAGTGACCTGCGGCGATGTGGGGTTCAAGCTCGGGCCGCGCCTGAACGCGGCGGGACGTCTGGCGGACGCGTCCGTCGGGGTCCGGCTGCTCTTGTCGGAGGACCTTGCGGAAGCGCGCGCTCTCGCCGAGCAGCTCGATCGCGCCAACGCCGAACGCCAGGAGCTGCAAGCGCGCATCGCGGACGAGGCGGTGCACAAGGCGCGCGACCTGGGCGACCGCCGCGCGCTGGTGGTGTCCTCGCGCGGCTGGCACGTCGGCGTGGTGGGCATCGTCGCGAGCCGGCTGGTCGAGCGGTTCCATCGGCCTGCGCTCGTGTTGTGCGAGGACGAGGGGGGAACGACGAAAGGGTCCGGGCGCAGCATCGAAGGGTTCCACCTCTACGACGCGCTGGCCAGCTGCTCGGCGCACCTCACGCGCTTTGGCGGTCATCGCCACGCGGCCGGGGTCACGCTGCGCACCTCCGCCGTGGCGCAGCTGGCAGATGCGCTGGAACGGGTCGCGCGCGAGCGGCTCGCTCCCGACCAGCTCGAGCCGCGGCTGCGCATCGATTCGACGGTGCGGGTCGACGAGATCGACCTGGCCCTCGCCGAGCAGCTTCGCCGGCTCGCTCCGTTCGGCGCGGGAAATCCGGAGCCGGTCTTCGCCTGCGAGCAGATGGAGGCGCTGGAGGTGCGCACGCTTCCCGACCGCCGCGCGGGTGGACCGGGGCACCTCAAGCTTCGGCTGGCGGCGCCGCCGTTGCCCGGGTGGTCGCCGCGCGTCTCCGACGCTGCCGGTTGCGCGCCGCTCGACGGCATCGCCTTCGGCATGGGAGGGACGGCCATCGCGCGCGGGGCCCGGGTGCGGGCCGCCTTCCAGATCGGCCTGGACAGCTACTTCGGCGCCGAGCGGGTGCAGCTCAAGGTGAAGGACGTGACGACCTGAGTCGTGCCGGCTGCCCGGGCAGCGATCTGCAGCTAGGCTGATGGAAGGATTACAAGATCAACGCGCAGTCGCCGAGGCGCGCAGGATCTCGTTTGAGAAGCG
This sequence comes from Myxococcales bacterium, assembly GCA_045802765.1. GTDB lineage: Bacteria > Myxococcota > Myxococcia > Myxococcales > 40CM-4-68-19 > VBKO01. Next base: position 4,380 of record JBJMQJ010000024.1, on the reverse strand, counting down.
AACTCTGCGTCTCCGCGCCTCCGTTCGTGTTTTCGTCAGGAGCGCGGGTGAAGCGGACGAAGCGGCGCGGCCCGCAGCCGGGCGGACCGCGCCGCTTCCACGGTCCCGCGCCGCCGCGCTTCACGCGAGGCCCCACCTGACCTTTCCTTGCGTGAACAGCGCGCCGGCCCGGGCGGCCTCCTGCATCCGGATCCGTTCGGCCGCGCGCTCGAACTCGTGCTTGCACTTGTCCGAGCAGAAGAAATAGCGGCGCTTCTTGTACTCGCTGCTGGGCACTCCTTCGCCGCTCTCGACGCGTACGCCGCAGATCGGGTCGTACGCCTTGCCCGACACCTTGTTCCCCTCGCCCGAATTCACCGACGCCCCCCGTCCTCGCCCGTGTTCGATTCTGCAACCGCGGCGCCACGCCGCCCGGCTTTCCGGGCGCGGTGCGCCATCGGCTTCCTCCCCTGGGTACGCGCCTTCCCACCGCGGGTCGCCGTCCGTTCCTGGCTGGACGGCGCCCGGACGACGCGGGGGGCCTGCCCGCCGCGTCCCGGCGCTCCGCGCGTATCGAAGATTTGCGCCGGGCGCGTACGCGCCGCCATCTGGGGGGCATTCTCCTCCTGCGCCCGCAGGTGCGCCTGCGCTCGCAGCAGCAGACCGGCGCCGAGGAGCAGCGCACAGGTGGTCTGCGCCGAGAGGAAGAGCCGTCCCATGCCCGCGCGAAGTGCAACGCAGGCGCCAAAGCGACCACCGCGGCCGCTCGCCTGGCCGGCCGGATGCTTCGCAAGGGGCGGCGAATCGTGCTACCGAACGCCCCGCATCGCCCCCGGAGGAGCTGGAACGTGGCCGAATTCATTCGCGACCTCAAGCGCTCCCATTCGTGCGGCGAGCTGACCGCCCGGGACGTCGGCCGCGAGGTGATCCTGTTCGGCTGGGTGCACAACCGGCGCGACCACGGTGGAGCGGTGTTCATCGACCTGCGGGACCGCGCGGGACTGACGCAGGTCGTCTTCGAGGAGGACGCGGGCAAGGACCTGCAGGAGCTCGCCCACGAGCTGCGCCTCGAGTACTGCGTCGGCGTGCGCGGGAAGGTGGTCTCGCGGGGCGCGAACGTGAACCCGAAGCTCTCGACCGGCGAAGTGGAGGTCCACGTCGCGCAGGCGCAGATCTTCAACCGGAGCGAGACCCCGCCCTTCCTCATCGAGGACCGCATCGACACGGCGGAGGAGAAGCGGCTGCACTACCGCTACCTCGACCTGCGGCGCCCGGCGGTGCAGCGCCCGCTCCTCTTGCGCTCGCGCGTGAACGCCGTGACCCGCCGCGTGCTCCACGAGCGCGCCTTCCTCGAGCTGGAGACGCCCTTCCTGGTCAAGTACACGCCCGGCGGCGCGCGCAACTTCCTCGTGCCCGCGCGCCTGCAGCCCGGCAAGTTCTATGCGCTCGCCGAGAGCCCGCAGCTCTTCAAGCAGCTGTTCATGGTCGCCGGGTTCGACCGGTACTTCCAGATCGTGAAGTGCTTCCGCGACGAGGATCTGCGGCTCGACCGCCAGCCCGAATTCACCCAGATCGACCTGGAGATGTCCTTCGTCTCGCAGGACGACGTGTTCGCGGTGGTGGAGGACCTGGTCAGGGCGCTGTGGGGCGAGGTGCTCGGGGTCGAGATCGCGGGGCCGTTTCCGCGCATGCCCTACGAGGAGTCGATGCGCGAATACGGCAACGACAAGCCCGATCTGCGCTTCGGGATGAAGCACGTCGACCTGACGCCGCTCCTCGCCGAGCACCGCGGCGCCGGCGTGCCCATGTGGTCGAGCTTCGCGCAGCCTTCGGCCGGGCAGATCGCCAAGGCGATGCTGGTGCCGGCGAGCGCGGGGCTGTCGCGCACCGAGACGGACAAGCTGGAGGAGATCGCCAAGGGCATGGGCGCCAAGGGCCTGGCGCGCGCCAAGGTGGACGAGCAGGGCAACTGGACGCAGAGCCCGCTGGCGAAGTCGATCACGCCCGAGGCGCGCGGCGCGATCAATGCGGCGGTGGGCGCGAAGCCTTCTGACGTCATCCTCTTCCAGTTCGGCAAGGCGGCGCAGGTCCACACCGTCCTGGCCAACCTGCGCCTGCACCTCGGGAAGAAGCTGGGCCTCATCCCCGAGCACGGGCCGCGCGACGCGAAAGACCCGGCGAGCTGGAGCTTCCTCTGGGTGGTGAACCCTCCCCTCTTCGAGTTCGACGAGGAGCAGAAGAAGTACGTCGCCGCGCACCACGCCTTCACCCGTCCGCGCGACGAAGACGTGAAGTACCTCGACTCGGACCCCGGCCGCGTCCTCTGCCACCGCTACGACCTGGTGCTGAACGGGTTCGAGATCGGGGGCGGGTCCATTCGGGTGCACGACCCGGCGGTACAACATAAGATTCTCGCCGCGATGGGGATCGGTCCGGAGGAGGCGGAGCAGAAGTTCGGCTTCTTGCTCCAGGCGCTCCGCTTCGGCGCCCCGCCCCACGGGGGGATCGCCTTGGGAATGGACCGCCTGTCGATGCTCATGTCGGGGTCGGAAAGCCTGCGAGACGTGATCCCTTTCCCCAAGACGCAGAAGGGCACCGACCTCATGACCGACGCCCCCGGCGACGTCGACCCCAAGCAGCTCCAGGAACTGCACATCGCCTCCACGGCCAAGAAGACAGACTAGAACGTCTCAGGCAGACCCGCGGGCCGTCTTTTCTGCAATGCCGCAGCGCGACAAGAACTCCTTGCGCCTGCCGGGGGGTGCCTGCCAGGATCGATCCGTGCGCAGCTACGACCTTCTCGTCATCGGCGGCGGGGTAAACGGCACCGGCATCGCCCGGGATGCCGCGATGCGCGGGCTGCGCACGATGCTCGTCGAGAAGAAGGACTTCGCCGCCGGCTCTTCGGGCGCGAACAGCGGGATGATCCACGGCGGCATCCGCTATCTCATGTCGGACCCGCAGGTGACGCGGCTCGCCTGCCTGGACAGCGGCTACATCCAGCGCATCGCGCCGCATCTCTTGTTCCGCATCCCCTTCCTCTACCCGGTGTTGCTCGATCGGCCGGGGGAGCCGTCGCTCAAGGACCGCGCCTTCCTCTACGGGGCGGAGTGCTACTTCGAGGCGTACGACCGCTACCAGCCGCTCAAGAACGGCAAGGCGCACACGCGCCTTTCCGACGCCGAGCTGCACGAGCTGGAACCCGGCATCGTCCCGGGAACGCTCGGCGCCGTCACCATGGACGAGTACGGCATCGATCCCTTCCGCCTCTGCACGCTGAACGCGCGCAGCGCGGCGGCGTACGGCGCCACCGTGCGCAACCACACCCGGGTCACGCGCTTGTTGCGCGACGGCGCGGCGGTGGTCGGCGCCGAGCTCGAGGACCTGCGCGGTGGCGGTGTCGAGGAGGTGCGCGCGCGCTGCGTGTTCAACGCCGGCGGGCCATGGGCGCCGAAGATCGCGGCGCTCGCCGGCGTGGAGGTGAAGATCCGCCCGGGAAAGGGCGTGCACCTGACCCTCGACCGGCGGCTCTCCAACTACGGCATCATCTGCAAGGCGGTCGACGGGCGGGACGTGTTCGTCATGCCGCACGAAGACTCGTCGATCATCGGCACCACCGACGACGACTTCTACGGCGACCCCGACGACCTGTACGTCACGCGCGACGAGGTGGAATACCTGCTGCAGGCGGTGGAGCACACCTTTCCGATCGTGCGGCAGGCGCGCGTGCTGCGCGCCTGGGCGGGAGTGCGCCCCACGCTGTACGCGTACGGGCCGCTCGAGGACGCGCTCTCGCGCGACCACAGGATCCACGATCACGAGGAGGACGGGGCGCCCGGCTTCTTCACCATCGTCGGCGGCAAGCTGGCCAGCTTCCGCGCCATGGCGCAGGAGGCGGTGGACGCGGTCGCGCGCAAGCTGGGCAACTCCCATGCGTGCTCGACGCACCGGGTAGCGCTCCCGGGCGGCGACGCGCCGCCGCCGGAGGTCGAAGAGCTCTCGCGCAAGCACGCCGTCCCCGCGTTCGCCGCGGCGCGACTCTCGTACCGCCATGGGGCGGAGGCGGAGCGCGTGTTGCAGGCCGCGCAGGACGAGCCAGAGCTGCGGGCGGTGGCCTGCTCCTGCGAGGGAGTGACCTTCGCCGAGCTGGCCTTCTCGCTGCGCGAGGAGTTCGCCGAGTCGCTCGCCGACCTGCGCCGCCGCTGCCGGCTGGCGATGGGCGTGTGCCAGGGAACGCGGTGCGCGGGTCCGGCCGCCGCGCTGCTCGCGGACGAACGGCAGCTCTCTTCCGAGGCCGCGCTGACCGATCTGACCGCGCTGCTCGACGAGCGCTGGAAGGGAAACCGGGCCGTGCTCGCTGGAGAAGGCCTCGCCCAGGCGGAGCTTTCTCAAGGGACCTAT
>JBJMQJ010000264.1:0-15676 GCA_045802765.1 Myxococcales bacterium | reverse complement strand
GACCTGCGCGGAGCGGCCCTGGAAGGTGGACGAGCTCTACGCGATGGTCCGCCGGGCGGCGCCCTTTGCCGAGCTGCCCCGATCGAGCTTCGAGGGCGTCCTCGACATGCTTAGCGGCCGCTATCCCTCGGACGAGTTCGCCGAGCTCAGGGCCCGGCTCTCCTGGGACCGGGTCGCCGGGACGGTGCGGGCGCGGGAGGGAGCGGCGCGCGTCGCCGTGGTAAACGGCGGGACCATCCCGGACCGCGGGCTCTACGGCGTGTTCCTGCTCGGTCAGTCGGAGGGAAAGACCTCGCGGCGCGTGGGCGAGCTGGACGAGGAGATGGTCTTCGAGACGCGGACGGGCGAGGTGTTCGTGCTCGGAGCGTCCAGCTGGCGCGTCGAAGAGATCACCCATGACAAGGTGCTGGTGAGCCCCGCGCCGGGCGAGCCCGGGAAGATGCCCTTCTGGCACGGCGATCGTCCGGGGCGCCCGCTCGAGTTCGGCCAGGTGGTGGGAAAGCTCGCGCGCGAGCTGGCGGCGGCGAAGCCCGGCGAGGCGGAAGAGCGGCTGCGCGAGAAGCACGGCCTCGACGAGCGCGCGGCGCGAAATCTCATGGCGTACCTGCGCGAGCAGGTCGAGGTGACCGGAGAGGTGCCCTCCGACCGCACGGTGGTGGTCGAGCGCTACGTCGACGAGGTGGGCGACTGGCGCGTCTGCGTCCTCACTCCGTTCGGCGCCCGGGTGCACGCGCCCTGGGCCACCGCGGTGGTAGCGCGGCTCAAGGCCGACCGCGACACCGAGATCGAGAGCATGTACTCCGACGACGGCATGGTGTTCCGGCTGCCGGAGTCGGACGAGCCGCCCGACCCGGAATTGTTTTTTCCCGCGCCCGACGAGATCGAGGACCTGGTGACCCGCAGCCTGGGCGGCACCTCGCTTTTCGCGGCCCGCTTTCGCGAGAACGCGGCGCGCGCGCTGCTCTTGCCGCGCCGCCATCCCGGCAAGCGAAGCCCGCTATGGGCGCAGCGCAAGCGCGCGGCGGATCTGCTCGCCGTGGCGCAGCGCTACGGCAGCTTCCCGGTCCTGCTCGAGACCTACCGCGAATGCCTGCGCGACGTGTTCGACCTGCCCGGGCTCACCGAGCTGCTCCGCCGCGTGCAGGACCGCCGCGTGCGGGTGGTCACCGCCGACACGCGCACGCCGTCGCCCTTCGCGTCCTCGCTGCTCTTCGCGTACGTCGCGAACTTCATCTACGACGGAGACGCTCCGCTGGCCGAGCGGCGCGCGCAGGCGCTCAGCGTCGACCAGGCGCAGCTCCGCGAGCTTCTCGGCGAGGCGGAGCTGCGCGAGCTGCTCGACCCGGACGCGGTCACGCAACTGGAGCGGGCGCTGCAGCGGCTCGACGCGCGCTATCCGGCGAAGCACGCGGATGCGGCGCACGACCTTTTGCTGGGGCTGGGCGATCTCACGGTGGACGAGCTGGCCGCGCGCAGCGTGCCGGATGCGCCGGTCCGCGAGTGGCTCGAGGCGCTGCGCCGCGAGCGCCGCGCCTTTCCCGTCGCCATCGCCGGCGAAGAGCGCTGGGTAGCGGCGGAGGACGCCGCGCGGATGCGCGACGCGTTGGGCATCCCGCCGCCGCCGGGAATGCCGCGCGAGCTGCTCGAGCCGGTGCAGGACGCCCTCGGCGATCTCGTCTCGCGCTATGCCCGCACGCACGGGCCGTTCCGTCCCGAGGACGTCGCGCGGCGACTCGGGTTGGGCCCTGCGCCGGTCACGCTCGCGCTGGAGCGGTTGGAGGGGCAGGAGCGCGTGCTGCAGGGCGAGTTCTTGCCCGGCGCGCTCGCCGCGGCGAGATATCCGGACGGAGCGCGCGGCCGCGAGTGGTGTGACGCGGAGGTGCTGCGCGGGCTGCGGCGGCGGTCGCTGGCGAAGCTGCGCAAGGAGGTGGAGCCCGTCGAGCAGGCGGCGCTCTCGCGGCTGCAGCTCGACTGGCAAGGGGTCGATCATCCACGGCGCGGCGTGGATGCGCTCCTCGGCGCCGTCGAGCAGATCCAGGGTGCTCCTCTGCCTGCCAGCGTTCTCGAGGGTGAGGTCCTGCCGGCGCGCATCGATCCGTACAGGTACGCCGACCTCGACCTGCTCTGCTCGGCCGGCGAGCTGGTCTGGCGGGGCATCGATCCCATCGGCCCGCGCGACGGCCGGATCGCGCTCTACCTGGCGGACCACTACCGGCTGCTGGCGCCTCCGCCGCGCAAGGCGGAAGGCGAGCTCGCCGCGCGCGTCCGGGAACACCTGGTGAAGCGCGGCGCGAGCTTCTTCGGCGATCTGCAGCAGGCGACCGGAGCGTTCCCGAACGATCTGCTCGAGGCGATCTGGGCCCTGGTCTGGGCGGGTGAGGTGACCAACGACACGCTGGCGCCGTTGCGCAGCTTGCTGCGGGGCCCGCCCGACCGGTCGCGCCGCGAGCGCGTCGCCGGGCCCGCCTTCCGGACGCGCCGCCTCGGTCCGTCCGGGAGCGAGGGTCGCTGGTCGCTCTTGCCGGCGCCGTCCGGGACTCCGACGGAGCGCTCGATGGCGCTCGCGCAGGTGCTGCTCTCGCGCTACGGTGTCCTGACGCGCGAGGCGGTCCACGCGGAAGGGATCGCCGGCGGATTCGCCGCCGTGTACGAGGTGCTCAAGGCGATGGAGGAATCGGGGCGCGCGCGGCGCGGGTATTTCGTCGCGGGCCTGGGCGCCACGCAGTTCGCGCTGCCGGGGGCCGACGAGCGGCTGCGCGCATTGCGCGATCCACCCGAGGAGCCGCAGACGGTGGTGCTCGCCGCGACCGACCCGGCCAACCCGTACGGAGCGATGCTTCCCTGGCCCGCGCGCGCCGCGGACGGCGAGGCGGCGCGACCGCAGCGCGCCGCAGGAGCGCACGTAGTGCTCGTCGGAGGCGAGCTGACGGCGTGGCTCGGCCGGGGCGAGCAAAATCTCCTGACGTTCTTGCCGGAGGAGGAGCCGGAACGCGGGCGGCGCGGCCGGGCGCTGGCCAACGCGCTCGCTCGGCTCGTCGATTCCGGCCGGCGGCGCGCCTTGCTCGTCGCCCGCGTCGACGGCGAGGGCGTGCACTCCTCGCCGCTCGGCCCTTTGCTCGTCGCAGCCGGATTCACGGCGGGTCACAAAGGGTACTTGAAGCGTGCTCCGGTGGACTCGCTCGGATTGCGGCTGCGCGCGCCTGCGGGAGCGCCGCGGGGTCCGCTCGGGCCGGACCTCGGAAGCTGACCGGCCGCCGGAACCGATGCCCGAAGGCGACAACCTCTTCCGTGCCGCGACGGCGCTGCGCAAGGCGTTGCGGGGATCGCGCGTCGCCGCCTTCCACAGCAACGTCCCGTTGGTCCTTCGCTCGCTGGAAGAAAGGCCGCTCGAGGGCGCGCATGTCGAATCGGTCGAGGCGCGCGGCAAGCACCTGCTGGTGGGGTTCGACGACGGCCGCATCCTGCACACGCACTTGCGCATGAGCGGATCGTGGCATCTCTACCGCAAGGGAGAGCGGTGGCGCAGGCCGGAGCGGAACGCGCGAGCGGCGCTGGAGACGGACGGCGGGCTCGTCGCGGTCTGCTTCGACGCGCCGGTCGTCGAGCTGACCACCGCGTTCGGCCTGCGCGGCCTGGACCGGCTCGGACCGGACGCAACGACCGATGCCTTCGATGCCGCCGAGGCCCTGCGCAGGCTCCGGGCGCGCGGCGATCTGCCGGTGGGAGAAGCCCTGCTCTCGCAGCGCGCGCTGGCGGGAGTGGGGAACGTCATCAAGGCCGAGGCGCTCTTCTCGTGCCGCGAGGATCCGTTCCAGCGCGTCGACGCCATCCCCGACGTGCGGCTCGCGCGGCTGCTCGGCGAGGCGCATCGGCTGCTGGTCGAGAATCGAGAGGGGGGCCCGCGCACCAGCCGGCGCGCGCTGAGCGGCCCGCGGCTGTGGGTCTACGGCCGCAGCGGCAAGCGATGCCTCGAATGCGGCGCCACCGTACGAATGCGCCGGCAGGGCGTGATGGGGCGTTCGACCTACTATTGCCCGCGCTGTCAGGGCGTCGCGAGCTGAAGCCGCACGAGCACGCCCGTCACGATGCGATCGCAGCGATCGCCGGCGAAGGAGAACGGGGGGTGCGCCGCGGCGCCGATCCGGTCGTACAGTCCCTGGCGGAGCGCCGCGCGGGCGCGATGCAGGCGCATCTTCACCGCCTGCTCCGACAGGCGGAGCGACTCCGCCACCTCCGCGGTCGAGAGGCCTTCCACGTCGCGCAGCACGAAGACCGTCCGGTAACCTACCGGCAGCCCGTCGATGGCCGAGACGAGAACCTGCTGCATCTGCTTCGCGAGCGCTTCCTGCTCCGGATCCCTGGATGGCGACGGCACGGCGTGCAAGGGCCCCTCCTTTACGTCGACGACCCGCCCGCGACGGCGCAGTCGCGCCTTGGCCTCATGGACGGCGATGTGGGTCAACCAGGACGCGAGTCGTTCCGGCTGCTCGAGCTGTTCGAGATGCGAGTAGGCGCGCACGTAAGCGTCCTGCAGGACGTCCTCGGCCTCGTTCTCGTCGCGCAGCAGCGCGCGCAGCAACCGGAAGAGCCGCTGGTTGTAGCGCCGCATCACGACCTCGAAGAGCGCGGTCTCGCCGCCTCGGATGCGCCGCACCAGCGCCGGATCGTCGAGAGGCGCTGCTACCGTCTCGGCAGGAAGCTTGCGCGCGTTCAAGGGCACCTCTCCTTCTCCCGTCGGAGTCCGCACCCGCCAAAAGGTTTCGCGAGCGTCTCCTTGGGAAGGTCCGGACTCTATCAAGGATATGGCGGCGGTGCCGCTCGAAGGAGGCCCCGCCAGGCGCGGCTCCGCCGCCGCGCGGGGCGTGGCCTGGGGACGCTTCTGGCTTACACGCAGAGGGCGCTCCCGTCGTCCGCGTGAAACGCCTCGCGACCAGTCAGAGCTGCCGATAGAGCTGGTCGCCCAGGCTGGCGAGCTCGGCGGCAGCTTTCAGCGGCTTGAGCCACCGCTCCGGGATCCGTCCCTTGCCATGCTTCGCGCCGAGCAGCGCGCCGGCGACCGCGCCGTTCGTGTCGGTATCGCCGCCGCGGCTGATCACGGCGACGAGGCCCTCTTCGAAGCCCGCCCCGGTGGCGAGCGCGCCGAAGGCGATCTCGACGGTGCGGAGCACGAAGCCGCGATCCTCGCCGTCGACCGCCATGTCCGCGGGCCTGCGAGACGCGCCTCGCTCGACGGCGGCGCGCACCTCGTCGGAAACCGTTCCGGCGGCCTCGGCCGCGAGCGGGATCGCCTCCTCCGCCTCGCGGCCGCCGCGCACGAGGAGCGCGACCGCGGTGGCGACGGCGATGCACCCCGCGACGCAGCGCGGATCGTGGTGGGTGATGCGCGAGGCGCCCGCCGCGTCTTCGGCAAGCCCCTCCAGGCGGCGCACATGCAACAAGCCGATGGGCGCGCAGCACATCACGCTCCCGTTCCCGGCGGCGCGCCTGCCAGAGTCTTCCCACGCGAGCGCGGAAGCCTGTTCGGGCGGGTCCCCCGCGCGCAGGTTCTCCAGCGCCGCCCGGGTGAGCATGCCGATGTCCTTGGGTCCGCGCGAGAACCACTCGAGGTACCGCCTGGCGGCATCGTCCTGGTCGAACCGCCGCCGCGCGACGACCGATCGGAGGAGGGCGAGCGTCAGCTCGATGTCGTCGGTCGGCTCGCCTGCCGCCCAGATCCCTCCCGCGCTGATCTCCCGCAGGGGCCCCACTTCCCCGGCGGGCTTTCCTTCGTGCGGCGCCCCGAGCGACTCGCCCGCGGCGGCGCCGAGGAGCGCGCCGAGGAAACGGTCCTTCTCCTGCAGCTGATCGAGCGTGATCGCGTTGGGATGCTTCTTCAGCAGCCCGGCGTCGGGACGGATCGAGCTCATGGTGCCGCCCCCCTATTTCGACAGCCGCGCCTGGCGCAGCGCCGATTCGACGAACTCGAGCCGGTCGTTTCCCCAGAAGCTGCGCTCGCCGACGAAGAACGTGGGCACTCCGAACACTCCTCTTGCAAGCGCCAGATCTGTGTTCCTGCGCAGCTCGTCCTTCACGTCTTGCTGCGAGGTCATGGCGACGAGGCGCTTCCCCTCGAGGTCCGCGTCCGTGAGGACCCTCTCCACCAGCGCCGGATCGGAGATGTCCTCGCCCTCCCCCCAGTACGCCCTGAACAGCGCGTGCATGGCGCGCTCGCCTCCGCCATTGCGAGCCGCGGCGATGACGGCGCGAAGCGGGAGGATGGTGCTGATGGGGAACGCCTTGGGGATCTGCATGGGGATGCCGTACTTCTGCGACCAGCGCGCGGTGTCCTGCGCCATGTACGAGAGCTGCTGCGGAGGAGGGATCTGGTGGCCGGTCGCCTTGCGAACGCCGCCCAACGTGATCGGATAGAGGCGGGGCCTCGCGCCCGTGCGCTCCGAGATTCCCCGGAGCTGCGTCGAGGCGAGATAGCTGTACGGGCTGGAAAGGTCGTAGAAGAAGTCGAAGTTCGCGCTGTCCATGGGGGCAAAGAGCCTAGTCCGCTGAGCGTCCGCGTTGCAATCCGCGTTGACCGCCGGCGGCCGCGCGCGCGAACATCGCCTCGACGATGCTGAAGATCTGCCCGATGTGCCGCCGCACCTGGAGCGGCGGCCGCGACTGCCCCCACTGCGGCGAAGGGCACCCGCTCATCGACGTGGCGGAGCCGTCCGGGCGCAAGGTGTTCCTGCGCGACAAGGAGCTCGCCTCGGCGATCCGCGGCTACTACGGGGCGCGCACGGGGATGCTGGTGGCTTTCTGGGGCATCCTCCTCGGCCTGGTGCTGGCCATCGCGCTGGCGCGCAAGGCGCTGGCTGCCCCGGGCGGCCACGCGGCGGCGTGGTGGATCGCGGCGGCCGTCTGCGGGATCGTCCCCTTCGGCGTTGCCATCCTCGCCGGCGACCGCATCGTCCGCCGTTTCTCTCGCGGGTGCATCGGCCGGGCCCCGGGCCCGCAGGACATCCGCATCGCCGCACGCGACGATTCGCGCCGCGACCACCTCGCCTTCGGCCAGCGCGGTTGAGCCAAAAACGATTGCACCACGGAGAGCACAGACGCACACGGAGACAGCTTGGGTTCAAAGAGGTGACCCAACCTGAGTCTCCGTGTGCTTCGTGGTGTTGCTTTTAGGTCAGGCGGGTTCGTCCGGGGAGCGGGCTAGCTCGGCGGCCAGGGCGGACAGGACCCGTTCCGCGGCGAGGGTGTCCTCGGGCATGCGCGCCAGGACGCGGCGGACGGCCTGCTCGACGGTGCCGGTGCGCAGCGTGTCCATCTTGCGGCCGCGCGGGGTGAGCCCGAAGAGCGCGCGCCGCGCGTCCTTCGGATCGGCCCGGCGGAGCAGCATGCCGCGCGTCTCCAGCCGCCGGAGCACGCCGGTCAGCGTCGAGGGATGGACGTGCAGCACTTCCGCAAGCGCGCCCGCGGAAATCCCCGGAAACCGTCCGACGATGCGGACCACCAGCCGCTGCGGGCCGGTGATGCCGAAGCGCGCCTCCATCCGCTTGGAGACGGACTGCAGGCCGTGGTCGACCGCCCACAGCTGCTTCATGAACTCGAGCACGGGACCCAGTTGGTCCGCGCCCTCCGGCTTGGGTGCTTCGTTCATCCGACGATCGTCCCCCGGGGGCGACGATCGTCGCGCGGATTGGTTGCGCTTGGCAACTTACCGAATGAGCGGTGCCAGCTCCTTGAACTCGGGCGTCCCCGCCACGCCGAGCAGGTCGAAGAGCACCGTCTCCGTGCTGGTGACCGTCGCGCCTGCCTTCTCGCACAGGCGCAGCCCGACCTCCCGGTTCTCCTCGGTGCGCGAGACGATCGCGTCCTGCGGGACGAAGACGGCAAACCCGCCGCGCGACAGGTCGCGCACGGTCTGGAACACGCACACGTGCGCTTCCATCCCCACGACGATCACCTGCTTGCGCCCCGTCTGCAGGATCTCCCGAGCGACCGGCTTCGACGCGCCACAGGAAAACTCGAGCTTCTCGACCGGGGCCGCCGCGAGCAGCTCGCGCAGCTCCGGCACCGTGTCGCCCAGCCCCTTCTTGTACTGCTCGCTCGCCACCACGGGGAGGCCCAGCCGCCGCGCCGCCTTGAGCAGGACGCGCGCGTTCTTCGTCAGGCGGTCCATGCCCTCCTTCGGCATCGCGCGCGCCAGCTTGTCCTGCACGTCCACGAGGAGGAGCAGCGCATCGCCGCGGTCGAGCGCCAGCGCGCGCGGATCGGGAAGCTCAGATGGCATAGCCTTGCGCTCCGCTGGCAGCCGGCGCGTCCGGGTCCAGCATGACGTTCACGCACGCCACGGTGCCGGAGGCGACGGCGCGCTCCAAGGCGGGGCGGATCCCGGCGGGAACCTCGACGTGCTCTCCGTAGCCGCCCAGCGCCTCGACCACCTTGTCGTAGCGCGTCGGCGCGAGGAGCGTGGCCGGGCTCTTCTCGGGACCGAAGAGCTGCACCTGTGGCAGGCGGATCTGGCCCCAGGCGGCGTCGTTCCCGACCACGCACACCATGGGAAGCTTGAACCGCAGCGCGGTCTCGAAGTCCATGCCGTTGAACCCGAAGGACCCGTCGCCCTGGATGACGAACACCGGCCGGTCGGGGTGCAAGAGCTTCGCGGCGATGGCGAACGGCGCGCCCACCCCCAGGCATCCGAGCGGACCGGGATCGAGCCACCGCCCCGGACGCCGCAGCTGGATCACCTTGGCCGCGATCGCCACCCAGTTCCCGCCGTCCGCGACGAACATGCTGTCGCCGGCGGCGCGCGCGACCTCGTCCAGCTCCCGGGCCAGGCGGAAGTGATGGATCGGCTTCTGGTCGCTGCGCTCGAAGGCGGCCTGCCGCTGCGCCTTTTCGCCCTCGCGCTTGCGCAGCTCCGCGAGCCACCCGCCCGCCTTGCGCGACTTCGGCACCGCCGCTTCGAGCTGCGCGAGGACGCTGCGCGAGTCGCCGATGATGCCCACCTCGACGGCGCGGTTGCGGCCGATCTCGCTGGCATCGGAATCCACCTGCACGATCTTCGCCGCTTCCCCGAATCCGGCTCCGTACCCGAGCCGGAAATCGAGCGGCGTGCCGACCACCAGCACCACGTCCGCTTCCGCGAGCGCCTCCTTGCGCGTCTGGGAGAAGAAATGCGGATGGTCGGAAGGCAGCGCGCCGCGGCCAGCCCCGTTCAAGTAGACCGGCGCTCCCGCCCGCTCGGCAAACGCGGCCAGCTCGCGCGCCGCGTCGTCCCAGAACACCGAGCTGCCGGCGATCACGGCGACCCGCGCGCCGCCCTCGACGAGCCGCGCGGCCTCCTGGATCAGCTGCGGATCGCCGGGCTGGCGCGCGCGAGTCCGATAGCTGGTCGGCAGGGGGCACTCCGCGTCATCGACTCCGTTGGAGAGGACGTCCCAGGGTACCTCGAGGAACACCGGGCCGGGGCGGCCGGAGAGCATCACCCGGAACGCGCGCGCGAGGTAGGTGGGCACGCGGTCCGGCGCGGGGATCCGGTCCGACCACTTGGTGATGCGGGTGAAGAGATCGACCTGCTCCATCTCCTGCAGCGATCCCTTTCCGGCATTGAAGGTCGGCGCCGCGCCGCCCAGGAGGAGAACGGGGCTGGACGCGGCCCACGCGTTGGCGATGCCGGTGAGGGCGTCGGTGACGCCGGGGCCCGCGGTGACGCAGCAGACGCCGATCCCGCGGGTGAGCCTCGCCGTCGCGTCGGCGGCGTGCGCCGCGGCCTGCTCGTGGCGCGTGTCGACGAGCGCGATGCCCTCCTCCACGCACGCCGCATAGATCGGCGCGACGTGCAGGCCGGAGAGCGTGAACACGTGGCGGACGCCCTCCGCCTTGAGCATGCGGACGAGGAGCTGTGCGCCGGTGGAGGTGGGCATCGTTTTTCGGCTGCCGGCTGGCGGCTGGCCGTTATCGCATGCCGGCGACGCGCCGTCAGCCGGTGTGCTGCGCTACTCTGCGGAAGCGGGACAGGCTCGGAGGAAGCTCGGCGAGGGGCGGGAACTTCTCGTCGGGGTGGAGGCGGCGGGCGCGCTCGTAGAGCACTTCCTCCGACTCGACGATCTGCGGATCCGGGATGCAGCAGTCGACCGGGCACACCGCCGCGCAGGCCTCCTGCTCGTTGAAGCCCACGCACTCGGTGCAGAGCTGCGGGTCGATGACGAAGATGTCCTCCCCCTGGCTGATCGCCTGGTTCGGGCACTCGGGCTCGCAAGCCCCGCAGTTGATGCACTCCACGGTGATCATCGTCGACATGGCCCGTCTATTGTACCTCCCCACGACCAGGGTTCGTTCGACATCGCGTTGGCCGCTCCGCAGCCGGAGGCGAAACGCAGCCGCCGCGGTCCCGTCGAACATCGGTCCAGTGCCCCGGGCTGGCTGCCGATCGAGCCCGAAGCTGGCGAGCGGTGCACCGGCTGGGATCGCGCCCATGGAACCGCCGTTGCCGCGGCGCGCTTGCGCGCGTCGGGACTCTACCGCGGCGCGAGGAAGGAAGCCCTGAGAGCGGCGAGGGATTCCTCGGGTAGCGCGGTCGGCACGGCGGCGCGCCCGATCTCGTCCCACTCCGTCGCAGGAACGCGACCGAACGCGGATACGACATCCGGGTCGAACTGGCTCCCGGCGCAGCGGGCGAGCTCCTCGCGTACCTCGGCGGCGGGCCGCGCGGCCCGGAAGGAGCGCCCCCCGGTCATCGACTCGTATGCCTCGCAGACGTGGAGGATGCGCGCGGAGAGCGACAGTTGGTCGCCCGAGAGCCCGAGCGGATATCCCTTGCCGTCGAAACGCTCGTGGTGCGTCAGCACCAGGCGCCGCGCGTGCGCCAGGAAGGGGATGTTGGCCAGCATCCGATAGCCCAGCTCGGCATGCCGCTTCATCTCCGCCCACTCCTCGGGAGTCAGGTTGCCGTTCTTGCGCAGGATGGAGTCGGGGATGGCGATCTTCCCTATGTCGTGGATCAAGGCGGCCTGCTCGAGGACCGTCACCTCCGCCTCGGGCAGCGACAGCTCGCGCCCGAGCCGGACGGAGAACGCGGCCACCTTGCGCGAGTGCACCGCCTCCGCCCCGCGGCTGTCGAGCGCGGTCACCAGCGCCTCGATGAGGTCGTGGGTGCGCTCGATTACCCTCTCCTCGAGGTTCTTGTTGAGCGCCGACAGCTCGGCGTTCTTGCTATGCAGGAGCGCGGTCATCTCCTGGTAGTTGCGGCGCAGGTGATAGTCGTCCACCGCCGCTCGGACGATCGTCAGGAGATCGTCCCGATCCCACGGCTTGGGGACGAACCGGTAGATCTCGCCGCGGTTGATCGAGTCCACCGCGGCGTGGAACTCCTCCACCGCCGAGATGAGCAGCCGGTAGCTCTGGGGCGAAAGCTCCCGCGCCCGCTGCAGGAACTCCGCGCCGTTCATCTCCGGCATGCGGTAGTCCGAGCCGATCACGACGAAACCGGGCTCCTTCTGGAGCAGCTCGAGCGCGTCCGCCGGCCGATCGGCGGTGACCACCGCGAACCCCTCGAGCTCGAAGGTCCGCTTCAGGGCGCGGAGGACGAATGGCTCGTCGTCGACGAAGAGCAGGCGGTCCATGACCCGATCGTGATCGGCGGCGCGGCGGGAAACTTGAGGAATACCTTTGCCTACAATTTCGTCCGCGGCGGAGACTACTCAGTGCCCGAGAAGGCCTGCTCGCCGCCTTCGCCGATCCAGATGGTCTTCCAGTTCACGAATTCGCGCATGCCGATGGCCGCCAGCTCGCGCCCGTGCCCGCTCGCCTTGATGCCGCCGAAGGGAAGCCGCGGGTCCGACTTGACCATCCCATTGATGAAGACCTGCCCGGCCTGCAGCTCGTCGGTGAAGCGGCGCACCTCCGCGGCGTCGCGCGTCCATGCCGCCGAGCCGAGGCCGAACTTGGTCGCGTTGGCGATCTGGAGCGCCTCGCCGGCGTCGCGCACCTTGAAGAGGGTGGTCACGGGTCCGAACATCTCCTCGTCCCTGCCGGGAGTGCCGGGGCCGGCATCGGTGAGCAGCGTGGGCTGGAAGAAGAACCCTGGCCGGTCCAGGCGCTTGCCGCCGGCGAGCACCTTGGAGCCCTTGGCGACCATCCGCTTCACCTGATCGTCGAGGTCGTCGAGCACCTGCTTGGAGGAGAGCGGACCGACCTCGGTGGATTCGTCGTTCGGATCGCCGACGCGCAGCTCGGAGAGGCGCCGCGCCATGCGCGTCGCGTACTCGTCGTAGATGCGCTCGTGAACGATGAATCGCTTGGCGGCGATGCAGCTCTGGCCGGCGTTCTGCACGCGCGCTTCGACGCCCACCTTGACCGCCTTCTCGAGATCGGCGGTGGGCATGACGATGAAGGGGTCCGATCCGCCCAGCTCCAGCACCACCTTCTTGATGTTGCGGCCGGCCGCCTCGCCGATGCTGCGGCCGGCGCCCTCGCTGCCGGTCAGGGTGGCGGCGGCGATGCGCGGGTCATCGAGGAGCTTGCTCGCGCGGCTGCCTTCGATGAGCAGCGTCTGGAAGGCACCGTCGGGGAATCCGGCCGCGCGGAAGATGTCCTCGATGGCGAGCGCGCACTGCGGAACGTTGGAGGCGTGCTTCAGCACCGCCGCGTTGCCGGCGACGAGCCCGGGCGCTGCGAAGCGGAAGACCTGCCAGAGCGGGAAGTTCCACGGCATCACCGCCAGGACGACGCCCAGCGGCTGGTAGCGGATCATGCTGCGGGCGGCGTCGGTCTTCACCACCTCGTCGGCCATGAATGCCGGGCCATTCTCGGCGTAGTACCGGCAGCCGAGCGCGCACTTGTCCACCTCGCCCAGCGCGGCGTTCTTCAGCTTGCCCATCTCCAGCGTCATCAAGCGGCCCAGCTCTTCGCGCCGGACGTGGAGGATCTCCGCGGCGCGCGCCATGCGCTTGGCCCGCTCGCCGATGGGCAGCTCGCGCTGGAGCCGGGCGCCGACGACGGCGCGGGCGAGCTTCTCCTCGAGCTGCGCCTCGGTGTGCGGCTCGAACGCGCGGACAATCTTACCGGTATTGGGATCGGTGGTCGCGATGGCCATGGCGCAGATCTAACGCTTCGCGAGCTCGCGCAACAGCCGCACGACCTCGGCGAAGTTGCCCGCCAGCCACTCGGGTGACTCGGTGCGCAACGTGGCCTCGTCATGGGCCCCGTACGTGACGGCGACCGCTCGCAGCCCCGCGCCGTGCGCCATCAGCAGATCGTGCGTGGTATCGCCCACCACCACGCTCGCTTCGGGCGTCGCGCGCAGACCGGCGAGCACGTGCAGGGCCATCTGCGGGTCGGGCTTGGGACGTTCGACGGAATCGTAACCCGCGATCAAGTCGAACTGCCGGGCGATCCCCGCCGCCTCGAGCTGAGCGACCGCGCCGCTCGTCACCTTCGAGGTCGCGACGGCCAGCCGGAGCCCTATGTCGCGCAGGACCTGCACGCCTTCGGCGACGCCGGGATACAGCAGATCGGCGGAGCGCGGAATGACGTTCGCGCGCCAGAGGCGCCGGTACTCCTCCACGACCTCTTGCACTGCGGGCGAGCTTTCGGGCAGCCCCAGCAGCCCGGAGAAGGCGACGGTCAACGGAAGCCCGATGGTAGCGCGGATCGCCTGTGGCTCGGGCATCGCCCACGGCCTCCCGCGCAGCGCTTCCAGCGCCGTGGCGACGATCACCTTGGGCGTGTCGACCAGCGTCCCGTCCAGGTCGAAGATCACGGCCTCGAGCACCGCGGCAGTGTAGTGCGCGCCGCGGGCGGTCTACCGGAAATCGCGCGAGGGCAAGGTGAGAGCGTCCTCGAGGGACCAGAAGCGGTCTCCCTTCACGCTGGTGACGCCGTCGTACCGTTCGAGGCGCCCCTCCACGACGAGCAGCGCGCTGCACAGGACCGGGCGGCGGTTCCGCTCGAAGGTGGGCGGGTCGATGACGATGTTGGAGATGCCCGTCTCGTCCTCGAGGGAGAGGAAGACGAATCCCTTCGCGGTGCCGGGGCGCTGCCGGACGATGCACAGCCCACCCGCGCGGACGCGCTGGCCGTTGCGCATCCGTGGCAGCTCCGCGGCGCTGCGCACGCCGAGCTGGCGCAATCGGTCCCGCTCCAAGGCCACGGGGTGCGGCCCCACCGTGATGCCGGTGCCGCGCAGGTCGGCCGCGGTGCGCTCGCGTACGCTCATCTCGGGGAGGGGAGAGGTCGGGGGCGGGGTCGCGGTCGGGGACGCGATCGGCGTGGGGGTCGCGGTTTCGTCGGAGAGTTCGACGTGCGCGAAGAGGCCGGGTGGACGGCGCAGGGCGGCCTCCGCTTGCCACAGGGCAGCGCGCCGGGTGCCCCGGGAGGATCCGGGGTGGACGGGCAAGGACGACAAGGCGCCGATCTCGGCCAGGGTGGCGAGCTCTTCGCGGCGGAGCGGGACGCGCGCGGAGAAATCCGCGATGCTGGCGAAGGGCCGCAACGCCCGCTCGGCGACGAGCTTCTTCACCATCTCCTCGCGCAGGCCGCGGGCGTAGCGGAGGCCGAGGCGGAGCCGCAGCTCTTCCTCGGGGCCTTCGCGCTCCAGCGTGCAGAGCCAGTCGGAGCGCAGGACGTCGATGGGCCGCACGCGCACGCCGCGGCGCTGCGCGTCCTTCACCAGCGTGGCCGGGCTGTAGAAGCCCATCGGCCAGCAGTTCAGCATGGCTGCGTAGAACGCCTGCGGATGGTGCACCTTGAGATAGGCGCTCGCATAGACGAGCAGCGCGAAGGACGCGGCGTGGCTCTCGGGAAACCCGTAGAGCGCGAAGCTGGTGATGCTCTGCACAATCTCGTCCTGCGCGGCGTTCGCGATGCCGTTCGCCGTCATGCCTGCCCGCAGGCGCTCCTCGATGTGCTTCATGCGGTCGACGCTGCGCTTGCTGCCCATCGCGCGGCGCAGCTCGTCGGCTTCGCCGCCGGTGAAATTGGCCGCCACCATCGCGATGCGCATGAGCTGTTCCTGGAAGAGCGGCACGCCCAGCGTCCGCTCCAGCACAGGCCACAAGCTGGGATGCGGCACGGTCGGAGGTTTGCGCCCCGCGCGGCGCTCGAGATACGGATTCACCATCTGTCCGACGATGGGGCCGGGGCGGATGATCGCCACCTCCACCACGATGTCGTAGAAGCGCGTCGGCCGCATCCGCGGCAGCGTGGCCATCTGCGCGCGGGACTCGACCTGGAACACGCCGACGGTGTCCGCCTTCTGCAAGAGCTCGTAGACGCCCGGGTCGTCGGGAGGGAGCTGCGCGAGGTCCACCGCGATGCCTTCGTGCGCGCGCACCAGCGGGACGGCCTGCTCCAGCACGGCCATCATGCCCAGGCCGAGCAGGTCGACCTTGATGATCCCCAGGTCGGCGCAGTCGTCCTTGTCCCACTGCACCACCATCCGGCCGGGCATCGAGGCGGGCTCGAGCGGCACCACTTCGTCGAGCCGCGTCTTCGCGATCACCATGCCGCCCGAGTGCTGCCCGAGGTGGCGCGGCAATCCGGCGACCTGCCGGCAGAGGGTGAGGAAGAGCTGCACGCGGCGGTCGTCGCCCGCGAAACCCGCCTCGGCGGCGCGGGTCGCCAGGTCATCGTGCTCGGTGACGAACTCGAAGTGCGGCAACAACTTGGAGAGCCGGTCCAGCTCTTCCTGTGG
>JBJMQJ010000263.1:0-4643 GCA_045802765.1 Myxococcales bacterium | reverse complement strand
CCGTACAGCGTGAGCGCCAGCGTGCGCGGGATGGGGGTCGCCGTCATCACCAGCACGTCGGGCCGGGCGCCTTTCTTCATCAGGCGGGCGCGCGTCATCACTCCGAACCGGTGCTGCTCGTCGATCACCGCGAGGCCCAGCTTGTGGAAATCGGTGTCCTCTTCCGCCAGCGCGTGCGTGCCGACGACGATGTGCGCCGCACCGCCGCGAACGAGGCGTCCGGCATGAGCGCGCTCGCGGGCGCCCAAGCTGCCGGTGACCAGCTCGACGTGCACGTCGCGTCGCGCGCGCAGCAAGCGGCGCAACGAGCGGGTGTGTTGCTCGGCGAGGATCTCGGTCGGCGCCATGAGCGCCGCCTGGTAGCCGTCGTCGACCGCGAGGAGCGCGGCGCACAGCGCCACTGCGGTCTTGCCGCTGCCCACGTCCCCCTGCAGCAGGCGGTTCATCGGCTCGGGCTTGCGCATGTCCTGCGCGATGCCCTGCACCGCGCGGCGCTGCGCGCCGGTGAGCGGCCACGGAAGCGACTCGACGATGCGCTGGATGGAGGCATCGGTGGCGCGGAAGGCGATGCCGGGCTCCACCTTGACCCCGCGGCGGCGGAGCGCGAGGCCGAGCTGCACCATGAACAGCTCCTCGAAGGCCATGCGGCGGTGCGGCTCGCCCGAGGGGCGCTGCGCCGCCGCTGCCACGTCGGCGCTCCGATCGGGAAAGTGCGCCTCGCGCACTGCCTCGGCCAGCGGCCACAGCTTCCGGCGCTCGAGGACGCCGCGCGGCAGCACGTCGGCGAGATGGCCAGCGTACTCGTCGACCGCGCGCCGCGCGATGCGCCGGTACGTTCGCGCCGGGACACCCTCCACGTCCGTGTACACCGGCACGACGCGGCCGAAAGAGTCGTCCGACGCCGCATCGAGCGGCAGCGCGGCGCCGCCGCCGGCCTCCAGCGGCTCGACGTCCGGATGCGACATCGTCTTGCCGCCGCCGCGCCAGCCGGCACGCACGTCGCCGCTCACCACGATGCGCGCACCGGTGCGCAGCCGTTGCACGAGCGACGGGCGGTAATGGAACCACAGGAGCATCAGGTAGCCGCCCTCGTCGTCGCGCAGCCGCACCTCCAGGCGGCGGCCGCGCCGCGCGCGCACCTCGTCGATCCACGCCACCGTGCCGGCGATGACGCTGCGCTCCCCCAGCGGGGCTTCGGCGACCGTGCGGCGCTTGCGCCGGTCCTCGTAGCGGCGTGGAAGGTTGAGGAGCACGTCCTGGACCGTGACGATGCCCTTGCTGCCCAGCTTTTCGTGGATGGCGGGGCCCACGCCGCGGAGGCGGTCGACGGAAGTGAGGAGAGGGTCCGGGGTCAATCCAGCCTTCGCCGCGGCGGCGGCGATCGTGGCGCGCCGGGCGCGGGGAGAGGCCTGGGTCGAGGGAGACTGCGAGGTCGACGGCGTGGGAGAAGTCGGGGGCGCCGTTTGTCCTTGTGCCAACGCGGCGATCTCCGCCGGGACTTCCAGGAGGGCGGCAAGCTCGCGCACCAGCGCTGCGATGGCGGTCCTGCGCTTCGGTTCCGGCGCGGTATCGAAGCCGCGCGCCGTCTCTTCCAGACGATCCAGGCCCGGGCCGAGATCGCCGGCGTACGGGCGGGCCTGTTCGACGACGCGCTGGACGAGAGGCTCGAGCTCGCGAAGGGCCGCGACCCGCGCGATACCCGCGCGGCTGAGGAAACGAAGGGGCGAAAGGAGCGGCGAAAGCGCGAGCGCCAGGGCCTCGGGCGCTCCGCCGCCGCCGCCGGTCACGGAGCCTCGGCCTCCTCGGAATCGACCGCGTACTCGACGAAGACGACCTCGAGGATGTCGTACTCGCGCTCGCCGCCGGGAGTGCGGATCTTCACCGAATCGCCGACCTCGCGCCCGATCAGCCCGCGGGCGATCGGGCTGGTGATGCTGATGCGGCCCTTCTTCAGATCGGCCTCGGTCTCGCCGACGATGGTGTACTGCGTGCGGGCGCCCGAGTCGCTGTCCTCGAGCTTCACCGTGGCGCCGAAGACGATCCGTTCGCCGGACAGCTTGCTCACGTCGATGATCTGCGCGCGCGCCAGCCGATCCTCGAGCATCTGGATGCGCCCCTCGATGTGCGACTGGCGCTCCTTGGCTGCGTGGTACTCGGCGTTCTCGCGCAGGTCGCCGTGGTCGCGCGCGACCCCGATGTCGTGGACGTTCCTGGGGCGCTCGACCGACTTGAGGCGCTTGAGCTCGCGCTTGATCGCCTCGGCGCCGGCGCGCGTCATCGGGATGTTGTCAGCCATGGCACGTCCGTGAGCGGGAAACGAAGGCGGCCGGGCCCAGCCGGGTCCAGCCGCATCGGAAGCATCGCAAGGCCGGCCGGAGGCGTCAACGAGAAATGACGTGTCGGGGTCGACCGGAAGGGCTGCGTTTCCACCTTGGCGCGGAACCCATGTTGCCGGCACGCCCGCTCGGGAAGGGAGGATGAGGAACGCGATACGACGAATCCGCTTGCGTTCTGCATAAGCTTGCATAATTATGCGGACGGTATGGAGCGCATTCCCATCGCCGTTCTGGGCGCGTCCGGCTACTCGGGCATCGAGGCGACGCGCATCCTCGCGCAGCACCCGCGGGCCGAGCTGAAGGTAGTGGCGAGCGATCGCTGGCAGGGCGACACGGTCGAGCGGCGCGCCGGCGTCCGTGGCCTGGCCGGCCGGCTGCGCTATGCCCCGCAGGAGCGCGCCGTCGAGCTTGCCCGCGAATGCGCCGCGGTCCTGCTTTGCACTCCGGTCGACGCTTCGTTGCGGCTTGCGCCCCCCCTGCTCGCGGCCGGGCTCAAGGTGGTGGATCTCTCCGGGGCGTTCCGCCTCGCCGACGCCAGCGCGTTCCGTGCCGCGTACGGCCTCGACCACCCGCACGCGGCGCTCCTGCGCGAATCCGTCTATGGAATGCCCGAGTTGGGAGGGCGCGAGGAGATCGCCAAGGCAAGGCTCATCGCGAACCCCGGTTGCTACCCGACTGCCGCCGCCCTCGCGCTCGCCCCGCTGCTGCGCGCCGGCGTCCTCGCCGCTGGGGACCTCATCGTCGACGCCGCATCGGGCACCACGGGCGCGGGCCGGAAGGCCAGCGAGGAGATGAGCTTCAGCGAGGTGATGGACGACTTCCGGGCCTACCGCACGCTGCGCCACCAGCATGCTCCGGAGATCGCCCAGGCGCTTTCCCGGGCGGCGGGCAACCCGCTGGCGCTCACCTTCACTCCCCACCTCCTCCCGCTCCGACGCGGGATCCTCGCCACCTGCTACGCCCGCCTGGCGGAGGGCAAGACGGCCGCGGACGCCAGCGCCGCCTTTGCGCATAATTATGCAAACGAGCCCTTCGTCGAGCTGGCCGCTGCGGCGGACGACGTCTCGCTCAAGGCGGTCGTCGGCACCAACCGCTGCCAGATCGGTTTTTCCGCGGGCGGCGCCGACCCAAGCCGCATCGTGGTGATCGCTTCCATCGACAACCTGGTGAAGGGCGCGGCCGGACAGGCGGTGCAGAACTTGAACCTCGCCCTCGGCTGGCCCGAGACGGCCGGCCTCGACACGTTGAGGGGGTTCCATCCGTGAAGATCCCCAGCGGCTTCCAGTTCGCCGGCGTGCAGGCCGGGATCAAGCCCAACCGCAGGGACCTGGCGCTCGTCTATAGCCAGGCGCCCTGCTCCGCCGCGGGCTGCTTCACGCGCAACCTGGCGCGCGCCGCGCCGGTGCTCGACGCCGAGGCCCGCCTGCCCGCGCCGGCCATGCACGCGGTGGTGGTGAACAGCGGCAATGCCAATGCGCTCACCGGCCCGGAAGGGCTGCAGGACGTCAAGGCGGTGTGCGAGGCCGTGGCGCTCGCGCTGGGCATTCCCGCGTCCGCCGTGCTGAGCGCCTCCACCGGCGTGATCGGCCACCGCTTGCCGGCCGCGAAGATCGTCGCCGCGGCGCCGCTCCTCGCGCAGTCGCTGCGTCCCGAGCCGGAGCGCGCCGCGGAAGCCATCCTCACCACCGACACGCGCATCAAGATGGCGGCGCGCACCGTGCGGCTCGGCGGCAAGGACGCGACCATCTCCGCCATCTGCAAGGGCTCGGGGATGATCGCGCCCTCGCTGGCGACGATGATCGCGGTCGTCACCACCGACGCGGCGGTTGGCCCGGCGGCGCTCGGCGGCGCGCTGCGGCGGGCGATGGAGCGGAGCTTCAACGCGCTCACGGTCGACAATGACATGAGCACGAACGACGTCGTCTTCGCGCTCGCCAACGGGCTGGCCGGCAACAAGCCGCTGGTCGATCCGGGGCCCGAGCTGGATCGCTTCGCCGCCGCGCTCACCGAGGTCTGCAAGGAGCTCGCGAAGGACATTGCCGCGGACGGCGAAGGCGCAACCAAGCTGCTCGAGGTGGCGGTGAATGGCGCCCCCAGCGACGAGATCGCCATGGAGCTGGCGAAGAGCGTCGCTGGATCGAGCCTGGTCAAGGCGGCCATCTTCGGCGCCGACCCCAATTGGGGCCGCGTGCTCGCGTCGATCGGTGCACGCGCCGGCACGGCAGGGTACGACGTCGCGCCCGCCGACGCGCGCTTCTCCGTGCAAGGCGTCGACGTGTACGATCGCGTGCCCACGGCGCACGTCGG
>JBJMQJ010000262.1:0-6435 GCA_045802765.1 Myxococcales bacterium | reverse complement strand
AGTTCGTCGCGACCGCGAGCAGCGCGGGCCGGATCGTGCTCTCGTTCACGAACGTGACGGACTCGGCCCTGATCAATGGCATCGAGGTCCTGGTCGGCGAGTTCGTCCAGGACTCGACGGGCCTCGTCAGCATCGAGGCCGAGAATCGGGTCGGGCAGACCTCGGCCTCGGGCCACGACTGGGTCTTTGCCACCGACGTCGCTGGCTATTCGGGAACCGGAGCGATGCGTGGCGGTCCCGACGACGGAAGCTTCTTCGACACCGGCTACACGACGACTTCCCCGCGGCTCGACTACCTGGTCCGCTTCAACCGGACGGGCACGCACTACGTGATCGTGCGCGCGCAGGGTCCCCATGGCATGAGCGACTCCCTGCACGTGGGCCTCGACGGCGCCGCGATCGCGTCCGCCGACCGGATTAACATCTTCCCCACCACCTTCGAGTGGCAGAACAATACGGTCGACGGGGTGGTCGCCACCATCGACATCCCGAGCGTGGGGTTGCACACCATCAACGTATGGATGCGCGAGGACGGCGTGGTGTTCGACAAGCTCGTTCTGACGCCATCGTCGACCTTCATGCCTTCCGGGACGGGCCCGACCGAGACGAGGGCCGAGGTTCTCGCGCCACCTGTCGGCGGCGCGGACGGTCCGGTCTCGATCGACGCGGGCGGCGCCGGCGCGGCGCCGTACGTCGCGGACACCGGGTTTGTCGGAGGCGCGACCACGACGAACTGGACCGGCGCCATCGATACCGCCGGCGTCTACCGGCCGGCCCCGGTCAGTGTCTACCAGGCCGAGCGTTACGGCGCCATGACCTACACGATCCGCAGCCTCGCAGCAGACCGGTCCTATCATGTGCGGCTGCACTTCGCCGAGAACTTTTGGACCGGCGCCGGCCAGCGCACGTTCAACGTCGCCATCAACGGGGCGACCGTGCTGAGCAACTTCGACGTCTTCGCGACGGCCGGGGCGGCGCACAAGGCGGTCGTCCGCGAGTTCGTCGCGACCGCGAGCAGCGCGGGCCGGATCGTGCTCTCGTTCACGAACGTGACGGACTCGGCCCTGATCAATGGCATCGAGGTCCTGGTCGGCGAGTTCGTCCAGGACTCGACGGGCCTCGTCAGCCTCGAGGCCGAGAATCGGGTCGGGCAGACCTCGGCCTCAGGCCACGACTGGGTCTTTGCCACCGACGTCGCTGGCTATTCAGGTACCGGGGCGATGCGTGGCGGTCCCGACGACGGAAGCTTCTTCGACACCGGCTACACGACGACTTCCCCGCGGCTCGACTACCTGGTCCGCTTCAACCGGACGGGCACCCACTACGTGATCGTGCGCGCGCAGGGTCCCCATGGCATGAGCGACTCCCTGCACGTGGGCCTCGACGGCGCCGCGATCGCATCCGCCGACCGGATTAACATCTTCCCCACCACCTTCGAGTGGCAGAACAATACGGTCGACGGGGTGGTCGCCACCATCGACATCCCGAGCGTGGGGTTGCACACCATCAACGTGTGGATGCGCGAGGACGGCGTGGTGTTCGACAAGCTCGTGCTGACTCCGTCGTCGACCTTCATGCCGTCCGGCACCGGACCCGCGGAGACGAGGTAAATGGACTCGCGCTGCGCGGCGCGCGCTCTGTTGGCTTTGGCTGTGTTCGCGGGTTGTGGTGACGGGTCGCGCGAAGGGCGCGAGGGCGGTGAGTCGCGGCACATCGAGACCGTCGGTGGCGCGACGGCGGTCACGACATTCCACTCCATCGGGCTCTACTGGGCGCCGGCAGGAGGTTCCGCGTCCCGGCAATGCAACGTCCAGTACCGCCGCATCAACACGAACGAAGCGTGGAAGACCGGCTATCCGCTCTGGTTCGACAGCCGGGTCGGACCGAACGGTCAGTACAAGGGCAGCCTCGTCCTGCTGCAGCCGGGGACCACGTACGAGATCAAGCTCGACCTGGCCGGGAGCCCCGCCACCTCGGCCAGCCTGAACGCCACCACCTGGAGCGAGACGTTCCCGGTGGGCGCGACGGTGACGTTGCCGGCCACGTCGAGCAGTACGCTGACCATTGCGCAGTCGGGCACACCTGACGCCTACCGCCTGTACACGGCGGCCCCGGGCGGCTCCACCATCGACGCCAACGGCAACGCGGATCAGAACATCGTCATCAACAACGCCTCGTACGTCATCATCCGGGGAGTCACGCTCAAGAACGCCCGCATCAACGCGATCGAGCTCCGGGGCAACGTGCACGACGTCGTCATCGAGGAAAACGACGTCTCGGGATGGGGCCGGATTTTTGCTCCAGATGGGTTCGGCGAGGTTTTTGACGCGGGGGTCTACGCGCACAATTCGACGTCCACGGTCGAGCGGATCATCGTCCAGCGCAACCGCTTTCATCATCCGCGAGCCGACTCCAACAGCTGGGAGGAGCCTCGGCCTATCTACAACCCCAGTAATCCCAATCACGCGCTGGGTCCCGAGGCCATCACCCTCTTCGATTCAAAGGGAAACCACGTCTTCCGCTACAACACGGTTTTCTCGGACGACCAGCATCGCTTCACCGATGCCTTCGGCGCCGGCGACAACCACTCTCCGACGGCCGGCTTCCCCGCGGTCGACTCCGACATCTACGGCAATCGCATCTCGCATTGCTGGGACGACGCGATCGAGTCGGAAGGAGCGAACCGCAACGTCCGCATCTGGGGCAACTTCACCGAGAACAACTTCGTGCACATTGCCGTGGCCAGCACGCAGGCCGGGCCGGTGTACATCTTTCGCAACGTCAGCGGCATCACCCGCGAGACAGGAACCGACATCAACCCGAACTGGGACACGGTGGGGCGCGGCGGCTTCTTGAAAACCAAGCAGATCGGCGGCGGCAAGGTCTTCGTCTTCCACAACACCATCCTCCAGCCGCCGCCGCCGCCCGGATTCACCTTCACCATCGGAGCCGATCCGGGCCTGGGCCACGGCGAGGGAATGACGAACGTCTACTCGCGCAACAACATCCTCCACATCCACAAGGATTGGCACACGAGCATCGCCGATACCCTGCACGACCCGCAGGGCGACTACGACTACGACCTCTACAACGGCGTGATCGACGCGCTCCCGGGGAACGAGACTAACGGAAGGAAAGGAAAGCCCACCTACGCCTCGGGCAACGGGCCGGGCGAGTTCGCGCTGGATCGGAACAGCCTCGGCTTCGACCAGGGCGTGGTGCTGCCCGGCTTCAACGACGGCTACACCGGGCTCAAGCCCGACATGGGAGCTTTCGAGGAGGGCAGTCCTCCCATGGAGTTTGGCGTCGATGCGTATCGCAATCCGACTCCCCAGCCGCTGACGCTGCCCGCCGCCATCAACGCCGGCGGTCCGGCCGTCGCGCCGTACCTGGCCGACACCCACTTCGCGGGAGGATCCGTCGCGACCAACTGGACGGGCGCCATCGACACGGCGGGCGTCGTCGAGCCCGCCCCGGAGGCGGTCTACCAGACCGAGCGCTACGGCAACTCGAGCTACACCATGACCGGTCTCACCGCTGGCCGCGTCTATCATGTCCGTCTGCACTTCGCCGAGAACTTCGCCCCGAACGTCGTTGGTTCGCGCAAGTTCGATGTCAACATCAATGGCGCACTTGTGCTCGACGACTTCGACGTCCTCGCCGCGGCAGGCGCCCAACACAAGGCCGTCGTGCGGGAGTTCGATACGGCCGCAACCGGAAGCGGCCAGGTCGTCATCGCCTTCATCACTGTGGCCCAGAACGCGCTGATCAACGGCATCGAGGTGCGCGGCACTCCCGGTGCACCCTTCTCGATCAACGCCGGCGGTGCCCCGGCCCCTCCGTTCGTCGCCGACACCGGCTTCTCCGGCGGCTCGACCGCGACCAACTGGACGAGCGCCATCGACACGTCGGCCGTCGCGCATCCCGCGCCACCCGAGGTCTACCAGAGCGAGCGCTACGGCAACTCGACCTACACCTTGACCGACCTCACGCCGGGAACGCGCTACCTGGTCCGCCTGCACTTCTGCGAGAACTATGCGCCCAACAATACCGTCGGCTCGCGCAAGTTCGACGTGACGATCAACGGCACGCTCGTGCTCGACGACTACGACATCCTCGCCGAGGCGGGAGCGCAGCACCGTGCGGTGGCCAAGGAGTTTGTCGTCACGGCGAACGCCACCGGCCAGATCCTCCTCGGGTTCACCGACGTGGTCCAGAGCGCGCTCATCAACGGGATCGAGGTCCTGGACGTGCCGGCGAACCAGGCGATCTGCGGCGACTCCGTCGTCACGCCTCCCGAGGTCTGCGACGATGGCGTGAACAACGGCGCGTACAACGGTTGCGCCCCGCGCTGCCTCGCTCTTGGACCGCATTGCGGCGACAAGACGGTCAACGGCCCGGAGACCTGCGACGACGGAAACATGGTGAACGGTGACGGGTGCTCGGCGACTTGCAGCGTGGAGCCGTCGGTCAACGGCCCTGTCTCCGTCAACGCCGGCGGACCCGCGCTGGCTCCGTTCGTCGCCGATTCCGGTTTCTCCGGCGGAACGACGGTCACCAACTGGACCGGCGCGATCGATCTAACGGCGGCGCCGGGCGCGGCGCCGGAGGCGGTGTACCGGACCGAGCGCTTCGGCGACATGACCTACACCATCGCCGGCCTCACGTCCGGAGCTTCGTACGACGTACGCCTGCACTTCGCCGAGAACTGGTTCACGACCGCCGGCCAGCGCAAGTTCAACGTGGCCATCAACGGCGCCGCGGTGCTCACCAACTTCGACGTGTTCGCCGCGGCGGGGGCGCAGCACAAGGCCGTGGTGCGTGAATCCAGCAGGGTCGCCAACGCGAACGGCCGGATCGTCATCGCCTTCGCCTCGGTGACCGACAAGGCCTTGATCAATGGGATCGAGGTGCTCGCGCCGCCCATCAACGTGGCCGGCCCCGTCTCCATCAACGCGGGCGGCGCCGCAGTGGCGCCGTACGTGGCCGACGTCGGGTTCAGCGGAGGCACGGCCGTCACCAATTGGACCGGCGCGATCGACACGACGGGCGTCTTCCGGCCCGCGCCCACCTCCGTCTATCAGGCCGAGCGGTTCGGCGACATGACCTACACGGTCGGCGGTCTCTCGTCGGGCCGCTCCTACCACGTGCGCCTACACTTCGCGGAGAACTGGTGGAGCGCCGCCGGCCAGCGCAGGTTCAACGTTGCCATCAACGGAGCGGCGGTGCTGACCAACTTCGACGTCTTCGCGACTGCCGGAGCGGCGCACAAGGCCGTCGTGCGCGAGTTCGTCGCGGTTGCCAGCAACCTCGGCCGCATCGTGCTCTCGTTCACGGGCGTGACCGATCGGGCGCTGATCAACGGCATCGAGGTGCTGGTCGGCGAGTTTGTCCAGGACGCTACCGGGCTCGTCAGTCTCGAGGCCGAGAACCGCGTGGGGCAGACGAGCGCCTCGGGCCACGACTGGGTCTTTGCCACGGACGTTCCCGGCTATTCGGGAATCGGGGCGATGCGTGGCGATCCCGACAGCAACAACTTCTTCGACGTGGGGTACGTCACGACGTCGCCGCGGCTCGACTACCTGGTCCGCTTCGACCGTACGGGCACCCACTACGTGATCGTGCGCGCACAAGGACCGCACGGGATGAGCGACTCGGTACACGTCGGGCTCGACGGGGCGGCGATTGCGTCGGCCGACCGGATCGGGAACTTCCCCACCACGTTCGCGTGGCAGAACAACACCGGCGACGCCGCCGTCGCCACCATCGACGTCCCGACCGCGGGGCTGCACGCCATCAACGTCTGGATGCGCGAGGACGGCGTGGTGTTCGACAAGCTGGTGCTGACGCCGTCGTCGACCTTCATGCCGACAGGCACCGGACCCGCCGAGACCAGGTAGAGGGGGCATTTATGAATCAGGCTCGCTCCGCGCCCGCTGGCGGTTCCGCGTCCCGTCCATGCAACGTCCAATACCGACGCATCAACCAGAATGAACCGTGGAAGGCGGGCTACCCGCTCTGGTTCGACAGCCGGAACGGCCAATACCGGGGGAGCCTGGTGCTGCTGCAACCGGGGACCACCTACGAGATCAGGCTCAATCTCACCGGGAGCCCCGCAACCTCGGCGAGCCTGAACGCCACCACCTGGAGCGAGACGTTCCCGGTGGGCACCACGGTGACGCTGCCGGCCACCTCGAGCAGCACCTTCAACATCACGCAGGGAGGAACACGTTGCTGCATCCTTGCTGCAAGCTCCGGGGTCGACGCCTCAAGGCATGCACAACTCGACGATCCGCAACGAGGAGAATCAGGGGTTTGGATTGGAGCGGGAAACGGGAGTCGAACCCGCGACCCTCAGCTTGGGAAGCTGATGCTCTACCAACTGAGCTATTCCCGCCCACTTGAGCAGGGCCGACGCTAGTCGCGGGGGGAGGT